>DEHG01000073.1:17322-22004 GCA_002351795.1 Ruminococcaceae bacterium UBA2806
GGATGCAGTTCCCTGTACAATTCATATACATTATTGACGTCCTTGAATATAAAGGTAAAAACACTGTCCTTGGCTTTTCGTTTGACAGTCCGCTTGTCATTTGCTGATTCGTTTTCATTTTCCGTAATGATCCCCCCCTTGAATTTCCTTCTGATGTTAATATTATAACACAAAATATAATAAAAGTAAATGATTCTCCGTAAGTGATCGTAAAAACGGCTTTCAGAGGTTCTTTGTATATAAATGTATATATATTGACCTTGCTGATGTTGTAAATCCCTGCCGGATGTGTTATCATAGTTTTTGAAGGAAGGAGTGTCGGCATGGCTATTATTACAGTCAGCGAGCTGATGATGGAATTCGGTGAGCAAAGACTTTTTGAAAATATGAATTTTGAAATACAAAAGGGCGACAGGGTCGGTCTTATCGGAGTAAACGGCAGCGGTAAAACAACGCTTTTTAAGATACTTACAGGAGAATATACTCCTACGGACGGAACAGTTGTCCTCGGTAAGGACGTCAGAGCAGGCTATATGGAGCAGCATGTCTGCCGCAGCCTTGATATGAGCGCATATGATGAAGTCCTGACAGTTTTTGAAGAGGTCATGGAATGGGAGAAAAACTTGGATTCACTCAATGCGCTTATTGACTCTATGAGCCAGGGACAAAAGAATATGGACGGGATTATAGAAAAACAGACCTCGCTGCATGAAGCATTTATCAGCCACGGCGGTCTGACTTACCGCAGCAGAGCAAGGTCTGCGCTTTTAGGGCTTGGCTTCGATGATGAAAAAATGAAGCTCCCGATACGTTCACTAAGCGGAGGACAAAGGGCTAAGATCCAGCTTGCAAAGCTTCTTCTTTGCGACGCAAATTTTCTGCTTCTTGACGAGCCTACAAACCACCTTGACGCTGAAAGCATAGAATGGCTTGAAACTTTTCTTACGGAATCTGACAGCTCATATATAGTTATTTCCCATGACAGATATTTTCTTGACAGAACAACAAACCGTACATTTGAAATAGAAAACCGCAGGATGACCCGCTATAACGGAAATTATACCGCCTATCTTCCGCAGAAGGAAGAGCATATGCTGTCGATGCAGAGAAAATACGACAATACCATGAATGAGATACACCGTCTTGAGGGCATTGTCGAACAGCAGAGAAGATGGAACAGGGAAAAGAATATCAAAACAGCCGAAAGCAAGATGAAGGTTATTGAAAGACTTGAAAAGGGACTGGAAAAGCCTGAAAATGCGCCGGGTGCGATCAGGTTTGATCTCGGTATCAGGAATCAGAGCGGAAATGACGTCCTTGAAGTTCATGACCTGTCTCTTGGATTTTCGGGACAGGAGCTTTTCCGTAATGTGGATATGGATATAAAGCGGGGAGAAAGAATATTTATCCTCGGGCCGAACGGCTGCGGGAAAACATCCCTGCTCAAGACTATCCTCGGTCAATATCATGCGGACAGCGGATATATCAGATACGGCGAAGGCGTAAAAACAGGCTACTATGACCAGATACAGACAGGTATGGACAGCGATAAGACTGTTTTTGAGGAGATATCCGATCATTTCCCCGCAATGACCAATACCGAAATACGGAATACGCTTGCAAGATTTCTTTTTAAAAACGATGATGTATTCAAGCCCCTGAGTACTCTCAGCGGCGGTGAAAGGGCAAGGGTGCTTCTTACGGAGCTTATGCTTGGAAAGGCAAATCTGCTTTTGCTTGACGAGCCTACGAACCATCTTGATATAAATTCCTGTCAGGCGCTTGAATCGGCACTGAAAGAATATGAGGGTACTCTTGTTATCGTATCTCATGACCGATATCTTATAAATGCGCTTGCCGATAAGATATTCTATCTGACTGCACAGGGCATACAGGTATATGAGGGCAGTTATGAGGATTATCTGAAAAAGGCTGATCCGTTCAGCAAAAAGCCCAGAACACAAAAGCCTGAGTCCGAAAGCGAAAAACAGTCGGAGCATAAAAATAAAAAGGAACAGGACGCTCTCAGACGAAAAGCAAAGGCAAGACTCGGCAGGCTTGAAAATGAGATATCCGGGACGGAGGAAAAGCTTTCTGCGCTGAATGAAAAGCTTGGTACACCAGAAGTTTCATCGGATTATGAAAAGCTTATGGAAATAACGGATGAGATATCACAGACCGAAAGCGCACTTGAGGTCATGTATGAGGAATGGGAAGAATTGGTTGAAAACGTTCAGCAGCAACATCAGGATATATTACAGCAGAAAATGTAAAAGCTGTATTTGATTATTCTTGCTTTTCAGTCAGAATAAATAAAATAATCTGCGAATTTACGACAGTGTATTGAAAATGAGGAGCATAATTGATATAATAATATCAGTATTTTTTACATATACGGAGTGATAAGTATGAGTAAGGCAAGAAATGCCGCAATGCTGCTTTCTTCTCTTTCAATATACAGAGGTGTAAGGGAAAACAGGGTGTTTTCCGCATTTTATTCCCTTCTTACAGCGCTTGATGATGATATTCAGAGCTTTCTTGAAAAATGGGGAAGATTTTTCGATACTCTCAGTAAAGAGGGGTGCAGCGGACGTCTTGCATATTGTCTGAGCAAGGCTGCTTTTTATGACGAAAACGCTTTTTCAAAAGCCGCCGCCGAAGGAAAAGCCGATAATATGAACGAATATGAAAAGGCGGCCGTTAAAAGAGATATCCATGCGATAAGATATGCCTGTAATATAACCGCTGATGATATTCTTGAGGATTATAAATACAGCGGGCATCTTGGTGACTGTAAAAGCGCCCTTCCTGTATGGGGCATAGGGGAGACTGTTGAGGAATTTTCCGATGAAGAAAATGTTTTTGAAAGGCTGAGCGGATTTTACCGCAAAAACGGTTACGGTATATTTGCAAGATACAGGGCTTTTATATGGCGTGATAAGTCGATAATGCCTGTGCCGTTTCCTGATAAGGTGTCGTTTTCAGACCTGATATGCTATAAGACCCAGAGAAATGAAGTTATAAAAAACACAAAAGCCTTTCTGAGGGGGATCTACAGCAATAATGTACTTCTTTACGGAGACAGGGGAACGGGAAAGTCCTCAACGGTAAAGGCTTTGCTGAATGAGTATTATACACAGGGACTCAGAATGGTCGAGATGCCGAAGGAAAAGCTTTCTGAGTTTCCGCTTCTTGTAGAGAAAACAGCGGATATCCCGCTTAAATTCATTATATTTATTGATGATCTTTCATTCGGCAATGATGATAAAAGCTATGCAAGTCTTAAAGCCGTCCTTGAGGGCGGGCTTGCGGCAAGACCCGATAATACGCTTATATACGCAACTTCAAACAGAAGGCATCTTATAAAGGAGACTTTCCGTGACAGAGACGGCGATGATATGCATATAAACGATACTATGCAGGAAACGCTTTCACTGTCTGACAGATTCGGTCTTTCCGTTAATTTCGGTCATCCGGATAAGGAAACATATATTGAGATAGTAACAGGTCTTGCGGATAAATATTCGATAGATTATGACAGAGAAAAGCTTATAGCCGATGCTGAAAGATGGGCTATCGGAAGGGGCGGACGTTCTCCGAGATGCGCTTTGCAGTTTATAAGCAGTGTACTCGGCAGGGAATGACGGAAAAGAGAGGAAGATATATAATGAAAAAGCTTATAAGGATAACAGCGGCTGTACTGACAGGGCTTATGATACTGTCCGCATCAGCCTGCAATGAAAAAAAGGATGAAGAATACCCGCTTAAAATGGCGGGGATAGAGATAACCGAAAAACCGCAAAGAGTGCTTTGTCTGAGCGATTCTCTTGCTGATATAATGATAGCAAGCGGATATACCGATCTGATAGCCGCAAGAACGGATGAATGTGACCAGGAGGAGCTTGTTTCCGTTGCGTCTGTCGGGTCGATGAACAATCCGAGCTTTGCAAGGATAAAGGCGGCGGATCCGGATATCATTTTTGCCGATAAGACAGTTGATGATGAGATCATAAAGAAGCTTGAAAAAAATGATTACAAGGTCTTTAATATGATACACGCTGAAAACGGAAAGGAGCTGTCAGTTCTTTATTCGAGCGTAGGCGCAATTATCGAGGGCAGCAAAACGGGCAGACAGAACGGTTCAAAAAAGGCAAGCAGTCTTTTGCAGTCGCTTGACGCAATGGAAAGGGTTATTCCCGATCCGGAGGATGACGGAGAGAATCCGGGGAAGAAAAAGACAGCCTGCTATCTGTATGATGTAAACGGAAAATGCATAACGAATAATTCATTCAGCGCAAAATTCTTTGATTATGCGAAGCTTGACAATGCCTGTGATAACAGTGAAACATCAATGGGCGCTGTGGAGACTATCAGGCTTTCCGATCCTGATTATGTTTTCTGTGATGTCGGTGTAAAGGATGAGATAATGAAAAGCGAAAAATTTGCCGATCTTACCGCCGTCAAAGAGGGGCATATATATGAGATAAAATCATCAGATATGGAAAGACAGGGCGATACGATGACCGATGTTCTTTCATTTATGATACAGTCTGCATATCCGGAGCTGAGATCTGATATTGATAACGGCGAAGTTGAGGAATATGAAGAAGTTGTAGAGGTAAGCAAGAAGGAAGACTCAAAGAAAGAGACATCAGGCAGGAAGGAAGAATCCGGCAAGAAGG
>DEHG01000083.1 GCA_002351795.1 Ruminococcaceae bacterium UBA2806
AGTGCTATCGAGTGGGAATAATCAAAACATTTTTCTGAAAAGCGGTATATCGGGGACACCACTTTATATCGCTATACAAAAATAATGCGTTTTTACGAGAGGAGTAATTTTATGAAAACAGCATTATCGATCGCCGGAAGTGATTCCTGCGGAGGCGCCGGTATTCAAGCAGATATTAAAACCATTACCCTTAACGGTGTGTATGCCATGAGTGCTGTAACTGCGCTTACGGCTCAGAATACAACCGGAGTAAGGGCTGTTTTTGAAGCTTCACCGGAGTTTCTCGGACAACAGATCGATGCAGTTTTTGAAGATATCAGACCTGATGCGGTTAAGATAGGTATGGTATCTTCGACAGCTTTAATTGATATAATAGCTGAAAGACTGACCTTTTATAAAGCTGAAAAAATAGTCGTTGATCCCGTTATGGTCGCAACAAGCGGAGCAAAGCTTATCACAGATGATGCAGTAGATGCGCTTAAAGAAAAACTTCTGCCCATTGCTTCCGTTATCACGCCTAACATTCCCGAAGCACAGGTGCTTTCAGGTATAAAGATAACCGACCATGACACTATGGAAAAAGCTGCCGGAATCATAGACAAAAAATACGGCGCTGCCGTTCTTGTAAAGGGCGGACATAATATCAATGACGCTACGGATATTCTTTGCCATAACGGAACATTTACTGTATTTGAAGGAAAGCGTATTGACAATCCCAATACTCACGGAACGGGATGTACTCTTTCTTCCGCAATTGCCGCAAATCTTGCAAAGGGATATCCCATCCCCGAAGCCGTCAGAAAGGCAAAGGAATATATATCCGGCGCACTCGGAGCAATGCTTGATCTTGGCTCCGGCTCAGGTCCTATGGATCATGCTTTTGACTATAACGGTCAGTTTAAGAAACAATATTTGCTTGAAAGGAAAAAATTATCATGAGAACTTACAAAACACAGATGGAAGCCGCAAAAAAAGGTATCATTACCCCTGAAATGAAGATCGTTGCAGAAAAAGAATATACCTCTCCCGAAAAAATAATGGAATCTGTCGCAAAGGGCGAAGTCGCCATTCCCTGCAATATCAATCATAAGTCAATTTCCCCCGAGGGTATCGGCGCAGGTCTTAAAACAAAGATAAATGTCAATCTCGGCATTTCAGGCGACTGCAAGAATTATGACGTTGAAATGCAGAAGGTGGATATGGCAATAAAATTCGGCGCAGAGGCAATAATGGATCTGAGCAATTACGGAAAAACAAATACTTTCCGCAGAGAGCTTATTGAAAAGTCTCCCGCTATGATAGGCACTGTCCCGATGTATGATGCTATAGGCTATCTTGAAAAGGATCTTCTTGAAATAACAGCGGAGGATTTCCTTAAAGTTGTCCGTGCCCATGCGGAAGAAGGCGTTGACTTTATGACGATACACGCAGGTATAAACCGCCGTGCAGTTGAAGCCTTCATGCGTGACAAGAGGAAAATGAATATCGTATCCCGAGGCGGTTCACTGCTTTTTGCATGGATGATGATGACAGGAAACGAAAATCCGTTTTTTGAATATTATGACAAGGTGCTTGACATTCTTGAAGAATTTGATGTAACGATAAGCCTTGGCGATGCACTGCGCCCCGGCTGCATAGATGATTCGACTGATGCGGGTCAGATATCCGAGCTTATCGAGCTTGGCGACCTTACAAAAAGAGCATGGGAAAGAAATGTTCAGGTAATGGTCGAGGGTCCGGGACATATGGCAATGAATGAGATCGCCGCAAATATGACCTTCCAGAAGCGTCTGTGTCACAATGCGCCATTCTATGTATTGGGACCGCTTGTAACGGATATTTTCCCCGGCTACGATCATATTACATCAGCAATAGGCGGCGCAATCGCTGCGGCAAGCGGAGCGGATTTCCTTTGCTATGTAACGCCTGCCGAGCATCTCAGACTGCCTGATCTCAATGATGTCAAGGAAGGCATTATCGCAAGCAAAATCGCCGCCCATGCTGCGGATATCGCAAAGGGCGTACCTCATGCAAGAGACAAGGATAATGAAATGGCTCAGGCAAGGCATAAGGTGGACTGGGAGGAAATGTTCAAGGTCGCAGTTGACCCCGAAAAGGCAAGAGCGTATTTTGAAAGCACTCCACCGGCTGACAGGCATACCTGTTCCATGTGCGGAAAGATGTGTGCTGTAAGAACGACAAATATGATACTTGAAGGAAAAACGGTGGAATTTTGTACAGAGAAATGATAAGTGCATATTGAGGATATTTATGACACTTCCTGCTTTTCCCATCCCCTTTCCAAATCTTTTAATTATGCAGACCTTTTATAATTCTGCTCAAAGGAGAGTAAGATGAAAACATCGGATTTTTATTATGACTTGCCGGAGGAGCTTATTGCCCAGACTCCTGTCGAGCCAAGAGACAGCTCAAGAATGCTTGTTATGGACAGAAAAACAGGTGCGCTTGAACACAGGCATTTTTATGATATAACAGACTACCTAAATGAGGGCGACTGCCTTATCGTAAATGATTCCCGTGTTCTTCCGGCACGAATTTTCGGAACTAAAGAAGGAACAGGCGCACAGGTCGAATTTCTTCTTCTCAGACAGATAGAGAATAAGCGTTGGGAAACCCTGACAAAGCCCGGAAAAAAAGCAAAGATCGGCACTAAATTCATTTTCGGCGACGGTCTTATGACAGCTGTAGTTACAGATGTGACCGACGAAGGAAACCGTATAGTTGACTTTGAATGTGAGGACAGCATATACGAAGTCCTTGATAAGCTCGGACAGATGCCGCTTCCCCCCTATATTCATGAAAAGCTGAAGGACAAGGAACGCTATCAGACTGTATACAGCCGTGAGCTTGGTTCTGCCGCTGCGCCTACCGCAGGTCTGCATTTTACAAAGGAGCTTATGGAAAAGGTCAGGGCTAAGGGCGTTAATATAGGATATGTCACACTTCATGTCGGTCTGGGAACCTTCCGTCCCGTAAAAGTAGATGATGTTACAAAGCACCATATGCATTCCGAGCATTATGAGATTCCCGAAGAAACAGCAAGGCTAATCAACGAAACCAAAAGAAACGGCAAAAGAGTTATTGCTGTCGGTACAACAAGCTGCCGCACACTTGAATCCGTGGCAAAAAAAGAAGGCTGCGTATGCCCGTCAGAGGGATGGACGGATATATTCATTTACCCCGGATTTGAATTCCGTGTGCTTGACGGACTTATCACAAACTTCCATCTTCCCGAAAGTACGCTTATCATGCTTGTATCAGCCTTTGCGGGCTTTGACAATGTTATGAATGCATACAAGACGGCAGTTGAGGAGCGTTACAGATTTTTTTCGTTCGGCGACTGCACTCTGATCTTATAATAATGCTTAGGGGGTCATGAAATGAGTGAAAAAGAATATGCAAAAAGTATTATTGATATTATTCCAGATGAATATATGGATGAAGTTATCAGTTTTTTGCTGAGTTTACCGGAAGGCAATAATGATGACAAAAAATTCGACCTGGTATCTAAACATATATTAGAAAAGTATCACAAAGCATTTGAGGAGCTTGCAAAATGATAAAATTCAGTAAGGAAAAGATTCTCCTTCTGCATCAGTTGATCGCACAGGAAACAGGCGGAGATGCAGGGGTAAGAGATTATGGATTACTTGAAAGTGCGCTCGAATCAGCTTATCAGACTTTTGGCGGAAAGGAACTTTTCCCATCGAAAGAAGAAAAGGCAGCAAAGCTTGGTTTTTCCCTTATTTCAAATCATGCCTTTGTAGATGGAAACAAACGCATAGGAATGTATGTTATGCTGACATTTCTTGAAATGAACGGCATACACATTTCACCTTCTGATGATGATGTGATAAACCTCGGACTTGCTGTTGCTTCAGGAAGATCTTATTATGATGATATTTTAAAATGGATAAAAAGACTTGAAGCTCAACAGACATGATCCTTCCTCCTGTATGCATAGGGGACAGTATGTGTATTTTATAAAAATTTCATACGACCATCATATAAGTTTCAGCCCCCGCAGTAATACTCTGCGAAGGGCTGTCTTTTTATTGATCTGTGAATATCCGTTATTCTGATACAGCAAAAAATCTTATTATAATTAGTGATTTTAAATTTTTTATTAATTTCACTATATTACTTGTGAAAATAAAAAAATTATTGTATAATAAGTGAAATAAGTATTATAATTATGATAGGATGTTAAATGTATGAAAAAATGGATAAGAAATATTATTATAGCGTTTGTGGTTTTTATCATTGTCAGAACAGTTGTCACAAATTTAAGCTCGTCAAATGATAAAAAAACACAACAAAGCAATACTCCCCGTTCTTTGTCTTCAGTGTTCGTTCAGGAAGATTCGGATGATATCAGCAAACAATCAATTAATGTCATAGACAATGAAAGCTCTGCTGATCCGGAAGATACTTACTGGAACAGCGTTCCGGCAATCTCATCTAAATCCGAATACATTAACTATGTCCGTAACTGTCTTGACTCAAGAAAAAAAGAAATTCCCGTTAAATATGCTGACGGATTTGCGATAGATCATTCCAATATATATAATTTCGGTGTCATAAACAAATATTCATATTCCCAAATCGACAAAAACAGAGTAAAGTTTTTTGTAAAATACCGTTCCGGAATAAAAATAGCAGATGCATATCTTAATAATGATACTTCTGAACTGTCAGAGGAAGAAAAAAATATATATAATATCGCAGCAGGTATAGTTGCACAATCTGAAAAAGAACCCTCATTACTCAGAAAGGAGCTTTACCTTCACGATGCTGTCATTCACCGCTGTACATACTATACTGATTTTACTTTGTATTTAGAAAATGCAGAACTTCCAAGATTTTGTTCAGTTTCAGGAGTATTTATTGACGGAAAAGCTAACTGTCAAGGATATTCGGAAGCCTTCTGTATGCTGTGCAGAATGGCAGGCTTCGATGCCGGAATAGTATCCGGAGATGCAGACAACGGTGACGGTTCAGGATATCAGGGTCATTCATGGAACTATATAGTACTGGACGGTTGGAATTATTATGTTGATGCTACATGGGATGATGAAGCTTTTGGTTCCACTGATACTGACTTTCTCTACCCCGAATATATTTATTTCAATGTACCAACCGAAATAATAATGGCAGATCATAAATTGGATGAAGACTTTACTCCCGGCAATTTTGTCAAAAAAATTGATTATAAATATTTTTACTGTACAAAAGAGTTTGATGGGGAGCATTTCGGAGAGTATTATGACACAAGCGACAGCGTATATAATAAAATGATAGAGTATATAAAAAATGGCGGCAGCAGACTGCACTATATGATGATAAAAAATAACGGCAGGGTCTCGGATCAGGATAACGATAATACTGAATTTGGTAATAAGCTCGGAACATATCTGGAATATAGGGTCGAATATTTCTTCAAGAAAAAAACTGTGGGAGAATATTCCTTCTATACGATCTACATTACTTCACCATAATATAATGCTTATTCTTTTTTCAAAACAATATATTGATCAGCGATTTTACCTGAAAAAAACTGTAACAAAAGATTTTTTTAAAATGAGAAAACAAAACGAGATAGAAATAATAAACGGAAATATCAGCCCGCAAACGTTTAATGTCTGCGGGCTGCATTTTTGTATTATCACTGATCTATAAAGGATCCTGCTGTCTGTCAGAATACCATTATTGACAATGTTTTATCGACAGTTTTGCCTGTATTATCCTTGACGGTGATCTTTATATCATAAGAACCGGAGCTGCTTGGCTTAAGCTTGACAGTAGTTGCTGAACCGAAAGCTGTACCTATCGTCTTCCATGAAGAAGAATCAGAAGCCTTGTAATAGAATGCATATTTATAAGGACTTGTTCCGCCCGTTGCCTTTCCTGTTATGGTGACAGACTCGCCTTCAGAAATTGCATCTGCATCTGTTGTCGAAGTGTTTTTCAGGTCTGTTGTTCCTCCGCCGGAGCTGTTCTTGCATACAGCCTTGAATGACTTAGTAACAGCACGTCCGCTGCCGTCCTTGATAAGAACCTTGAATTCATAATTTCCTGCCGCTGAGGGAACGATCTTTGCTGTGGAGCTTGTGCCGAATTCCGTTCCGAGTACCTTCCAGAGCTGGTTGCTTGCACGCTTGAAATAGAATGCATATGTATAGCTGCCTGTGCCGCCGGTTGCTTTTGCCGTAAGCTTGAATGCTGAACCGAGCTTTATGCTTTCAGAATTGATGGTTGACTTGTTTGCAAGAGTTGATGAGGTCGCTGTAGCTTTTACGGTAAATCCCGTTTTGCTGACCTTATTCTTTGCGTCCTTGACTCTCACGATGACATTGTATGTACCTGCTGTCGGCGGGTAGAAGGTTGCGCTTTTTGCGGTAGTGTAGGGCTGACCGATAATGGTGTACTCTGTTTCCGTACTCTTTTTGTAGCAGAACCAGTATTTGTAAGAACCTGCGCCGCCTGTTGCACTGCCTGTCATGGTGACAGGATAACCTGTTTCAACCGATTTTGAGCTTATTGTTGAAGTGTTCTGAAGCTCGTTGGAAGTATTCTCCTCAACCGTAAGCGGCAGACTCTTTGTGGTCGAATATCCATCTTCGTCAATGATCTTTACAAAAATAGTATAACTGCCTGCTGATTTGGGGGTGAATTTCATTGTTACGGCAGTAGTATTTTCAGTGCCTATAGTAGTTTTTGTTGTGCTGGGATCCTTTGAATATGAATAAGTATATCTGAGCGTTCCTGTGCCGCCCTCAGCAGAGCCGTAAATCGTTACTGCTGTGCCTGCCGTGACTTTATTTGAGCTGAGGTAAGATTTGTTTTCGATCGGCTTTAAGAAAGGCTCGGTCTTGTAAACTACCTCTGTAGTGCCCGCAGTGTAAACACCGCTTGCATTTGAAGGTGCAATATAATTTACACCGACAGGGAAATCCTTTGTGTCAACTGAATATGTGTTTTTGCCGTCCGCCATGCCCTTCATTGTCTTGAAAAGTGTGCGGCTGCCGCTGTCACTTTCTATATATACCTTTACAATGCCTGTCGGGTATACCGTACCATTCTTTATCCATACCTCGCCTGAAACATCATAGCCTGATGAACCGACGCCTGACGGATCCTGTTCTCCGTTGTTATTGTTGTTGGCAATGAATTTGAGTGTATCTACACTGTCAACCTCACCGCAGTACCAGTTATCGCCTTCGCTTGTCATAGCCGTACCCGGCCAAGCGCCTGAATACTTTACAGCCGAATTGCCGGTGCCTGTATATGTATACATACAAACCTTTGACCAGCCGTTTGAATTATAATAATGTATCACTGCGCCGATGCTGGTCTTTTGCGTATAATACATTGTTACTATCGGAGTTGTCTCGCTGAAAACAGACGCATCAGCGGAGCTTTCCATGCGTTCAAAATCATAGCCTGATATTGTCTTGGCCTTGATATTTGTCGCAGTACCTATACGTCCGGTTATAGTCTCTTCAGCGGAGATCTGTGCATTTGTATCAGCATCGTAATATCTTATAATGACAGAACCCATATTTGAAGTATCTATCTTATAGTAATATGTAACTGCTGCGCCTGCCTTGCTGAAAGTGCCTGTGGTGCTGCCTGATGTATGGTCAACAATATATCCCTGTGAAATGAGTGTGCTGTCTGCCTTTGTTGAATAGGATGTACCTTCGTCACCCTTGAGAGTTTCCGTCTTGAGTGTCTGACCTGTGCTTTCAAGAACATGATTTACAGTTACAGTACATTTGGAGCTGAGGTCGGTATTGTCAAAGCTTGTCTTGTCGATAAGAACGACTGTCGAACGTGCGGGAACTGTTACTGAATTGCCCGAAACTGTGCTGAGGGCTTCTGTGCCAGCCTTTGTGCCGTTTGCTACCATTACCCATTGAGTGGGCAGAGTAACGCCGTTATATGTCATAAGCTTGACTGTTTTCTGACTTGTATTTGCATTATGGATAACCGCTGCAAAATTCCATTCCTTGCCTGTTGACTGCTTATTATACATTGTGAAAGCAACAACATTTGCCGGGCAGCTGTCGCCCCATGAGAAATAGATGGTATCATTGCTTGTATTTGTCGGGTCACGGAAGGGCGCATATGCCTTTCTTATTTCAATAAGACCTTTATAATAGCTTACTATATCCGAATAAGTGATCGTATTGCCCCATTTAAGCTCATTGACTGAGGTTGCTGATTTGTAGCTGTTTTCATCACCGTACTTTGAACGTGCAAATTCTTCGCCAGCCTGGAAGAAGGACATACCCTGTGAAGTGAGGATGATACCTCCGGCAAGCTTATTCATTGCCACAAGATCGTCATAACGGTTTCCGTAGCCGCTGCCGCCCTTGCATGATTTCACAAGCTTATCATACAGAGTATAGTTATCATGGGCTGATGTGTATGTAACAGTCTGTGAAGGCTGCTTTGACCATTTGCCTGTGCCTGCCATTGTTGTTGAGTTTGCCTGGATGCCGCCCTTGAGAGCAGTTTCAAAGCCTGCGGCTCCCTGTATGAATCCGGGGTCGGATGCATTGAAGCAGCTTCCCTTAATGGCGTCTCTGACCTTATCATTGAAGGCTGCGACCTCCTCGGAAACAAGCTTCATATTGCTCTGAACAGCAGTTGCTTTAGGACAGGGTGTAGCAGCCGCCGTCCACGGCTCGCCGTAGATAAGAAGTTCGGGGCTTATCTTGTCAAGCTCCTGACGTATCTTATTCATTGTATCTACATCATGAATACCCATAAGGTCAAAGCGGAAGCCGTCAAGATGATATTCCTCTGCCCAGTATTTAAGTGAGTCTATCATGAATTTCTGATACATAGCACGATCACTTGCAGTTTCATTTCCGCAGCCGGATGCATCGGAATATTTGCCTGTTGAATCCTGACGGTAATAGTAACCCGGCACTGTATAATCGAACCAGTCGTTTACACCGGATCCGCCCGCATATGTATGGTTATACACAACATCCATTACAACGCCGATACCCTTATTATGCAGGGACTGTACCATCTGTTTGAATTCCTTTACCCTGACCTCACCGTGATAGGGGTCTGTCGAATAGGAGCCTTCGGGAGTATTATAGTTCATCGGGTCATAGCCCCAGTTACGGTTGGTTGAAGAAGCGCCTGCTTCCTCGTCTACTGACTCAAAGTCGTAAACAGGCTGGAGCTGTACGCAGTTGATACCCTGCTCAAC
>DEHG01000128.1:0-4133 GCA_002351795.1 Ruminococcaceae bacterium UBA2806
GCTTATCCGGGATACAAGGGCTGCGTTGGAGTGGTTAGGAATTGAAGAATATTTGGATAAAATATCTGAATGATATCAACCTCTGTTTACAGTCTACTGTGATTTGTGATAAAATGTAAATAAAGAGGTGTTATGCATGGTAACTGAACAGGAAATAAAAAACAGAGTATTTACAGTAGATTTTCAAAGCCCAGAGCATTCTTTTCTGGTAACAGATAGTCAGATGAGAGGATTCAATGAAAACCGAAGAAAGCTTGCAGCGAAAATAAATGAATATCTGCTTATTTTTGAAAAGGAGCATAATTACAGCCGGAACAGGACATATGAGGAACTGATAGATCTTTGTCAGCAAAGCGGCGATACCTTCAAAAAGATAATAAGCGGAAGGATCAGAGCAACAAGAACAGTGCTGTATAAATTCTGTATAGGTCTGAAGCTTACTCTCCCACAGGCTGAGGAGCTATTTATGCTTTCAGAGGATGGAGAGCTTACGGAAAACAATATCGGGGATTTTATTTTTCTTCACGCACTTGGTAAGGATAGTATTTACAGCTTCATTGATGAATATGAAAAGTATGTGCATAAGAAGATCAGCCTGCGATAAGATAATATTTTTCTGATTTTATGCCGTTTTAACTTGGGGAAAAGATTTCCTGGAATTTTTTTCTCCTGATTGTTATGATATAGTCACAAGGAAATAACAAACACATCAGATGCCGGCAGATGATATGGTTATTTTCCTGAAATATAACAACGAGGAGGAAGCATTATGAAACCCATAATCTTTTGTAATATCGCATATATGAAATACTACAGAGGTGTCATTAAGGACATCGACGAGCCTGTAAACGGCGGAAAGTATGTAACCGAAAATAATGACGGCGGCGAATGTTATAATTTTGAACCCGTTTCCTTTACCGACGGAGAAATGATGTTCGGCTATGTTATGCCTCCATCTAATACCGAGAAACTACATATTGAAAACATCATCGGCTGTGCAGGTGCCAAAAAGGGAAATGTTATCAACAATGTTATAGTGGTCTGGTGTGCAAAGGAAAACGACCACAGAAGCACAAGAGTTGTCGGATGGTACAGAAATGCTACTGTATACAGATTTGGTCAGGTCTTGCAGTTTGATGACGGCTACGAACAGTATTTCAATTTTGTAGCCGACAGACGGGACTGCATCCTTCTTCCCGAAGAAGAAAGACGCAAGACAAGATGGTATGTCCCTCACGGCGGCAAAAAGGGAAAGGATTTCGGATTCGGCAGGTCAAATATCTGGTATGCAAAGGGCAGCGAGGAAAACGCGGAGCTTGCAGAATTTCTTAAAACTATGATAAATCAGATCGAAAGCTACAACGGAAATGATCTTATTGACGAGGAGGTGGAATAATGGCTGCTTTTACATGGGAAAACTTTGATAATAGTTTTCTTAAGAAGATTATCTATTCCCCGGAAACACCGGAAAATGTCAGACCGATTTTTCCTACAGAGGAAAAGGAAGATCTTGTCTGCTCGATGAACCTTATATGCGATTATCCCGATAAGAGCTTTGTTGTCAGATACAGAGATGTGATCGAAGAGAATCTGTTTCATAATTACTCTGATATTTTTAAGGAGGTATGCAGTACAGTCGGAATCAATATGTACGACAGTATAAATGCACTCTATACACTGAGATTAAAGCCGCTGACTGTCAGCCTTATCAGTGCCTATATAAATGCACTTCTGAAAACAGGCGGCTGTGATGTTATGATAACTCAAAGCTCAAAATTCAGATATACAATAAAGCTTGATATGGCTAAAACTCCATCTGAGGATATACCCCTCTACGACTACCAGAAGGATGCCGTTTCCGCACTCACTGAGCATTTTGTAAAGAAGGATAATAAAAAGGGTATGCTTATCATGCCCACAGGAAGCGGCAAAAGCAGGACTGCATCGTATTTTCTCATCAGAGAAATGATAAGCCTTGGATATCAGGTATTGTGGATCGTTCACAGACATATGCTGATAGATCAGGCGGCGGAGTGCTTTTACAGATTTGCAGGACTGTCAAAGCTCAGCGACCCGGATATAAAAAACTACAGGATAAGCTGTATTTCAGGCGAGCACCAGAGTATAAGGGCTATCGCCAAAAAGGACAATATCATTATCGGAAGTATTCAGTCCCTATGCAGGAATCACAATCATCTAAGACGCATTACCTCCCCGAAGCTGTTTATCGTGATTGACGAGGCTCACCATACATTTGCCCGTTCATACAGAGAAACACTGAAATATCTGTTCAAATATCGCCCGGACGCAAAGCTTCTCGGAATAACGGCTACTCCGGTCAGGAGCAGTGAAGGCGCAAGTGCAGAACTGCTGAAACTGTTTGATAATAATATCATCTATGACATTTCACTTGGAAAACTGATTGCAAACGGTATTCTTGCAGACCCGGTATTCAAGCGTGTAGAAACCAACGAGGAGCTTGAACCGATGATATCCGAGGATGAAGCTAAAAACATCCGCAGATTCGGAGAACTGCCGGAATCACTTATAGGTAAAATCGCGCAATGTGCCGGAAGAAACAAGGTTATTCTGGAAGACTACCTGAAAAACGCTGACGCTTACGGTAAGACACTGATATTTGCACTGAATGTTCTTCATTGCCGTCTGCTTATGGATGAGCTGAAAAAACACAGGGTCAGATGCAGCTGTGTATATTCCGGAAAGGATGACAACAGCGCGACCATTGAAAAATTCAAACAGGGGCTTTTTGATGTTCTGATAAATGTAAACATTATGACGGAGGGCAGTGATGTTCCTGATATAGATACGGTATTCCTGACAAGACCTACCCAAAGCGAAGGTCTGCTGATGCAGATGATAGGCAGAGGAATGAGAGGCCGCAAGGCAGGAGGCACTGAGAAGGTAAACATTGTCGATTTCAATGACAAGTGGGAGGTATTCAATAAGTGGCTTAATCCCGAATGGATCATTGAAGGAGAATACGAAGAAAGGGAAGAAAACAAAGGCGAAAAAAANNAAGAAAATTAAAAATGAAATTAATTCTTTAGGTATATGCATTTATTTAGCAAAATGTTTAAATAATTTTGTAAATGATAATTTAACAGCATTAAAAAAAATTTTGAAAAAATTTGACAAAAATTTTAAAAATTATTTTGGTTTAATAACACCTAAATATATTTTATCGCAAATATCTTCATCAATTAACGACCTTGATTATATAATTCAATTTAAAATAATCGACGAAGCAAGTTGCATATGTGAAGAAAATGCAAATATATTAAAGAAACTATATTTCCAATTAGGGGATAATGACAATATCATCACAGAAGAAAATAAAGGCGAAAAAAAACCGTATATCTATTATTCCTGGGAGCTTTGCAAAGAGGTATATAAAGCCTTCGAGGTCGAAAACTCCTCTTACAATACCTCTACAGCTGTTCCGTCAGGGTGGTATACACTTGCCGATGAAAACGGCGATGATTATATTCTTCTCGTTTTTGCAGATCAGCTCACCGGATACAAGAACCTGATCTCAGACCGTAAAGCTATATGTTCCGAAGAAAACATAAACATACCCGAACTGATCAGAAAGTATTTTCCGGATTTTTGTCTGCGGCCTGATGAATACAGTATCTCCCTTTTTATCGAAAATCTCAGGAGTTTTGAAACTATACCCTATCTCAACTGTATTACCGACAGAAAGAAGGTTGATCCTTATCATGTTGCAGAGGCGCTCAAAGAATCCGGCGGAGATTTTGAAAGCTATGCTTATGAGATATATGACCGCTACCCGATCGCTCAGGAATTATACGGTACAAGAGAAAACTATGCAATGAAAGTAGCTGAGGCTCAGGTCTATAAGGGTAAGAAAATCAGATACGGCGAAAAAATTGAAGAACTGCCGGATGAGAAAATCCCCTTCAGCAGAGAACCTTATCACGACCTTGATACTCTTGTGCAGGAGGTAAAGGATGAAATGTTCGGCGGCGAATATGAGGGCATCTCATCAATCGAATGGACATCAAGGGCATATAAAACATATTACGGATGCTACTTTTACAGGGACAACCGTATCGTCATAAACAGTATTCTCAATTCAAAGGATGTTCCGA
>DEHG01000128.1:4216-4491 GCA_002351795.1 Ruminococcaceae bacterium UBA2806
CACAAATTCAGGAACTACGAAGAATGGGAGTATTTCCTTGATGGACATATGAACGACTTTGAAATTGATGAATATATGTGATTATTAAAAAACCGGCACTGCTGTTCAGCTCGAAAACTGATGGCAGTGCCGGGACATTTTATTTTGAAAAGGAGTATGTTCTTATGTGTTGCCGGATATTCGCACCGTCAGCAAGAGAATTCCTTCAGCGGTCTGACTTTTTGCTTTTTCTGTTTTGATGCTGTTGTAATAAAGCTTTCATTCAGCCAATTGCA
>DEHG01000107.1:0-5531 GCA_002351795.1 Ruminococcaceae bacterium UBA2806
TGCTTGTCTGAACTCTCTGTGTATGCAGAAATAAAGGGTTGCATTTTTAGGATTAATAATGTACAATTATAGATGGAGTATTCTATAATAAATAAAGCGAAGGAATACAAAGGAGAGTTTTTTATGTCAGAACAAAAAAAGGTAGCAGTTATTATGGGAAGCGACAGCGATTTTCCTGTAGTGTCGGGCGCAGTAAAAACATTGGCGTCATACGGAGTACCGTTTGAGGTGCATGTTATGTCGGCTCACCGTACACCTGAAAAGGCAGCGGAGTTTTCAAAAAATGCCCGCAAAAACGGTTTCGGTGTGATTATTGCGGCAGCAGGCAAGGCAGCTCATCTTGCAGGTGTGCTGGCAGCTCATACCACTATCCCTGTAATAGGTATCCCGATAAAATCATCTACGCTTGACGGTCTTGACGCCCTTCTTGCAACAGTACAGATGCCAAAGGGCATACCTGTAGCGACTGTCGCTATCGACGGCGCAGATAATGCAGCTATCCTTGCAATACAGATGCTTGCTCTTTCTGATGATATCCTGGCTGAAAAGCTTGCTCAGGATAAGATCACTATGGAAGAGGGAGTTGAAAAAAAGGACGAGGCTATCCAGGAAAAAGTACAGGATATTATCGGCTGATCATAAGGAGTTATTATGTCTGAATTACATGATGAATGCGGTGTTTTCGGTATTTACAAAAACAATGAAAACATGAATATTGCAGATGAGACCTATCTTGCGCTTTATGCGCTGCAGCACAGGGGACAGATAGGTGCAGGTATTGCCGTAAATAAGGACGGCAATATGAAATATTTCAAGGGTCACGGAATGATACCTGAGGCAATTCCTGAAAAGGAGCTAAGCCGTCTCGGTTCGGGACGTATAGCCTTGGGTCATGTCAAATATTCCTCGGGAGAGGCTGTCGATCATGAAAATCTTGCGCCGCTGGTAATGCGCTATATCAAAGGTCAGCTTGCGATCTGCATGAACGGTTCCATTACGAATTTCAGTGAGCTTCGTGAAGAACTGAATCAGGGCGCTGCCATTTTCCAGTCAAACGGCGATACAGAGGTAATTGCCTATGTTATCGCAAGGGAAAGAATAAAAACGGCTTCTATTGAAGATGCTGTTAAAAATGCAGTAAAAAAGCTTAAAGGTGCATATGCCATTGCGCTTATGTCGCCAAGCAAGCTTATCGGTGTAAGAGATCCGATGGGCATACGTCCGCTGTGCTATGGTAAAATAGGGGACAGCTATGTTATTGCCTCAGAGTCTTGCGTCTTTGACAGTCTCGGCGGAGAGTTTATCAGAGATGTCAAACCGGGAGAAATGATCGTTGTCGATGATGAGGGTCTTCACAGCTATCAGGTTATGGAAAGCAGCAAAACAGCTCTTTGTATTTTTGAGTATGTATACTTTTCCCGTCCGGATACCGTGCTTGACGGTGTTTCGGTTGCAAGGGCAAGACAGAGAGCAGGCGAGCTTCTTGCAAAGCAGCATCCGATAGAGGCTGATTTTGTATGCGGCGTTCCGGACTGCGGAATAGAATCGGCTATAGGCTATTCTATGGAGTCGGGAATAAAATATGCTACAGGTCTTATAAAGAATAAATATATCGGCCGTGCATTCAATGACCGTAAGAAAAATAATGAATATCTTATGCGTATCAAGCTCAATGCTCTCAAGCATAATGTTGAGGGAAAGAGAGTCATCGTAATTGATGATTCGATCCTGAAGGGCGCAACAAGCAGGCACATTGTCGATCTGCTCAGGGCAGCAGGAGCAAAAGAGGTGCATATGAGAATTGCTTCTCCGATGTTCATAAATCCTTGCTATCTTACAAGCGATACCACTCCAAAGGAGGATCTTATCGCTTCAAGAATGACCTGCGAGGAGATATGCAGATATATCGGAGCAGACAGTCTCGGATTCCTGTCAGCGGAGAGTCTTCCCTCTATCGCAAAGGAATGTAAGCTTGATTTTTGTGACGCCTGCTTTACAGGCAATTATCCGCTTGATATTTCGGATATGAGCAGGACTGACAAATATTCACAAAAGATAGAATAACTAACAGCTAACCGGAGGTAAATATATGAAAAGCTTTAGTGACAGTTATAAGGCAGCGGGCGTTGACGTTACCGCAGGCTACAGATCCGTTGAGCTTATGAAGGAGCATGTTGCAAAAACAATGACAAAGGGTGTTCTTTCAGGCATAGGCGGCTTCGGCGGTCTTTTTGAGATAGATACAACGGGTATGGATCATCCTGTTCTTGTTTCGGGAACAGATGGTGTAGGTACAAAGTTAAAGGTTGCAATGCTTCTCGATAAGCACGATACTATCGGCATCGACTGCGTTGCAATGTGCGTGAATGATATAATCTGCTGCGGTGCAAAGCCGCAGTTCTTCCTTGACTATATCGCTATCGGAAAGAACTATCCTGAAAAGGTAGCAGAAATTGTAAAGGGCGTTGCAGAGGGCTGCGTTCAGAGCGGCTGCGCTCTTGTCGGCGGAGAAACTGCCGAGCATCCCGGAATGATGGCAGAGGACGATTATGACCTTGCAGGTTTTTCTGTGGGTGTTGTCGATAAGGAAAAGATCCTGCAGCCCGAAACACAGAATGCCGGTGATGTTATGATAGGAATAAAGTCAAGCGGCGTTCATTCAAATGGCTTTTCACTTGTCAGAAAGGTGTTTGATATCAGCACAAAGGAAAGCATTTCAAAGTACTATGATGAGCTTGGAATGACTCTGGGTGAGGCGCTTCTTACACCGACAAGAATTTATGTGAAGGCGATCCTTTCACTTCTTGACAGCGTAAAGGTAAAGTCCATTTCCCATATCACAGGCGGCGGCTTCTATGAAAACATTCCCCGTTCACTTCCGAAGGGTCTTTCCGCAAAGATAAAGCGCAGTGATGTACAGGTACTGCCGATATTTGATCTTATTGCAAAGACAGGAAATATCCCCGAAAGAGATATGTTCAATACCTTCAATATGGGCGTCGGCATGACAGTCGTTGTTGATAAGGCAGACGCACAGAAGGCTGTAGAGGTACTTAAAGCAGCCGGCGAGGATGCATATGTTTTAGGCGAGCTTGTTGAAAGTGATGAAGGCGTGATCATAGAGTAAGAAAGGTTTGCGTACAGATGAAAAATATTGTAGTGCTTGTTTCGGGCGGGGGAACAAATCTCCAGGCGCTTATTGACGCTCAGGAAAGCGGTAAGATCCAGGGCGGCAGAATAACCTGCGTCATTTCCTCAAAGCCTGGCGCATATGCGCTTGAACGTGCAAAAAAGCATAATATAAAGTCAAGAGTGATTGCAAGAAAGGAATATGCCGATTCTGTCGTATACAGTAAGGCAATTCTTGAAGCGCTTGATGAGGAAAAGGCTGATCTTGTTGTATATGCAGGCTTTATGACGATACTTGACGAGCTTGTTGTAAAAGCATATCCGTACAAGATGATGAATGTACATCCTGCTCTTATCCCAAGCTTCTGCGGCAAAGGCTATTACGGACTGAGGGTACATGAGGAGGCGCTTAAAAAGGGCGTTAAGCTTACTGGCGCAACGGTGCATTTTGTTACAGAGGTTTGTGACGGCGGTCCGATAATCCTGCAGAAGGCTGTTGAAGTACAGAGTGGAGATACGCCTGAAATACTGCAAAAAAGAGTAATGGAGCAGGCTGAATGGAAGATATTGCCGCAGGCTGTATCCTTGTTCTGCGAGGACAGACTTGAGGTAAAAGACGATATAGTATATATAAAGTGAGGTAAAAGGCATGACAGATATGGTAAAGGAGATTTCCTCAACGACCTATCCCGGAAGAGGAATAATCATAGGCAAAAGTGAGGACGGCACAAAGGCGGTTATCGGATATTTTATCATGGGCAGAAGCTCAAACAGCAGAAACAGGGTTTTTGTAAAAGAGGGAAATGATCTCAAAACTCAGGCATTTGACCCTTCACTGCTTGTTGACCCTTCTCTGATAATCTATGCGCCGGTGCGTACACTTGAAAATCAGACAGTCGTAACAAACGGCGATCAGACCGATACTGTAAGGGATTTCATCCTTGAAGGCAAAAGCTTTGAGGACGCTCTCAGAACAAGGACATTTGAGCCTGATCCGCCTAACTTCACTCCGAGGATTTCGGGTATACTTGAATTTGCAGACGGTGATTTTTCATATAAAATGTCTATTCTTAAAAGCAATGAGGGCAGGGAAAACTCCGCTCTTCGCTTCTTCTTTGAATATGCACAGCCTGTTGCAGGTGAGGGACATTTTATCCATACATACAAATGTGACGGCAATCCCATTCCTTCATTCGAGGGTGAACCGACACTTGTGGATATAAAGGGTGATATCGACACATTTACTCAGAATGTCTGGAATGCGCTTAACGAGGATAATAAGGTTTCTCTTTACACAAGATTTATTGACCTTAAAACAGGTGATTTTGAGGACATAATTGTCAATAAGAACGTTTGATGAAAGGAGTTTTTACAATGAACGAGCTTGAACTTAAATACGGCTGCAACCCTAATCAGAAGCCGTCAAAAATATTTATGGAGGACGGCAGCGAGCTGCCTGTTACCGTGCTTAACGGCAGACCCGGATATATCAATTTCCTTGATGCATTCAACAGCTGGCAGCTTGTAAACGAGCTTAAAGCAGCAACAGGACTTCCCGCAGCGGCATCCTTCAAGCATGTAAGTCCCGCAGGCGCAGCAGTTGCTACTGAGCTTTCGGATACTCTTAAAAAGATCTATTTTGTAGATGATCTGGAGCTTTCACCAATAGCATCCGCATATGCTAAGGCAAGAGGCGCAGACAGAATGTCTTCCTACGGCGACTGGGTCGCTCTTTCCGATACCTGTGATAAACAAACAGCTCTGCTTCTGAAAAGAGAGGTTTCCGATGGCATTATTGCTCCCGATTACACAGACGAGGCTCTTGAGATTCTTAAATCAAAGCGCAAGGGTACATATAATGTTGTAAAGATAGATACTTCCTATGTTCCCGCAGCAGTTGAGCATAAGCAGGTTTACGGAATTACATTTGAGCAGGGCAGAAATGACCTGAAAATTGATGCCGATATGCTCAAAAACATAGTTACAGAAAATAAGGAGCTTACCGAGGAAGCTAAAAGAGATCTCATTATCGCTCTTATCACTCTTAAATATACACAGTCAAATTCCGTTTGCTATGCAAAGGACGGTCAGGCTATCGGCGTAGGCGCAGGTCAGCAGTCAAGGATCCACTGCACAAGACTTGCAGGAAATAAGGCTGATATCTGGTACCTCAGACAGAATCCGAAGGTACTTGCACTTCCTTTCCGTGAGGATATCAGAAGACCCGACAGGGATAATACAATTGATGTATATATTTCCGATGATTATGAGGACGTTCTTGCAAACGGTATCTGGGAGCAGTTCTTCACTGTTAAGCCTGAGCCGCTTACAAGAGAAGAGAAAAAGGAATGGCTTAAAACTCTCAGCGGTGTTTCACTCGGTTCTGATGCATTCTTCCCGTT
>DEHG01000107.1:5621-16867 GCA_002351795.1 Ruminococcaceae bacterium UBA2806
GATAATGTTATTGATACCTGCAATAAATACGGCATGACAATGGCATTTACAGGCATTCGTCTTTTCCATCATTAATGACGGAGGTATACAATATGAAAATTCTCGTTATCGGCGGCGGCGGTCGTGAACATACGATCATACGCAAGCTTAAGGAAAGTCCGAAAGTCGATAAAATATATGCAGCCCCCGGAAACGGTGGTATTTCCCGTGACGCCGAATGTGTGAATATCGGCGTAATGGATAAGGAAGGCATGGTAAAATTTGCAAAAGAAAACGAGATAGATCTTGTTTTTGTTGCGCCCGATGATCCGCTTGCTGCGGGAATGGTAGATGCACTCACAGCAAATGACATCAGAGCATTCGGTCCGAGAGCAGAGGCTGCAATTATTGAAAGCAGCAAGGTATTCTCTAAGAATCTTATGAAAAAATACGGTATCCCTACTGCTGAATATGAGGTATTTTCCGAGTCTGCAAAGGCAATGGCATATATTGAAGAAAAGGGCAAATATCCTGTTGTAATAAAGGCGGACGGTCTTGCTCTTGGCAAGGGCGTTATTATTGCAAAGGATCATGCCGAGGCTCAGGCAGCTGTTAAGGAGATCATGGAGGATAAAAAATTCGGTGATTCCGGAAACAATGTCGTTGTGGAAGAGTTTCTGACAGGTCCCGAGGTTTCCGTTTTAGCATTTACGGACGGCATAGCGCTGAAGCCCATGGTATCCTCAAAGGATCATAAGAGGGCTTATGATAATGACGAAGGTCTTAATACCGGCGGAATGGGTACTATAAGTCCGAACCCCTACTATACGGATGAAATTGCTGAAATTTGCAGAAAGACAATATTTGAACCTACTGTTGCCGCTATGAACAGCGAAAACAGGACATTCAAGGGCTGTCTGTATTTTGGCCTTATGATAACTCCGGATGGACCCAAGGTGATAGAGTATAATGCACGTTTCGGCGATCCCGAAGCACAGGTAGTTCTTCCGAGACTCAAGACTGATCTTGTTGATATCATTGAAGCAGTAATAGATGAAAAACTTTCACAGCTGAATATTGAGTGGTCGAATGATGCAACAGCCTGCGTTGTAATGGCATCGGGCGGCTATCCGCTGAGCTATAAAAAAGGCATGGAGATCACTGGTCTTGACGAGGACGGACAGGTTGAGGGCGCAACGGTATATCATGCCGGTACAAAGTATGAAAACGGTAAATTCTATACAAACGGCGGTCGTGTACTCGGAATAACGGCATCAGGGAAAACACTTGATGAAGCACTTGAAAAGGCATATGATGCTGTGGGCAGGATAAGCTTCGAGGGAGCACATTTCCGTACAGATATAGGTAAAACAGCGAATAAAGAATGACAGTAAAACAGCGGTCAATGTTAAGGTTGTTATAAAGACACCATACATTGACCGCTGAGTACTATTTTGATGATATTTTTTGATGATAGTTTATTATTTTAGTACAATTTGCTTGACTTTAATGGAAAAAGGCGGTATATTAAATATAGGTATTTATAATCGGCATTGGATTCAGGGAAACGCTGATTAATGAAATAATCGGCGTTTGAGGTGTGGGGCAGAGCCCCACGTTAAGCCGCTTACGGTAAACTTCAAGCAGCACCTGTTTATTCAGCGATTCCTTAGTTTTTTTGAAAAATGTTAAAAAAATATGTGTTTCTTCAGATTAACTTCAGATGTGCATGATATTATATTATCAAAGATGATCAACGAGATCACAGATAAAAAATCAAATTACTCAGGAGGAACTACCCATGAAAGCAAAAAGAATTATTGCAGCCCTTTTAGGAACAGTAGTTTGTCTGTCAGCATTGACAGCCTGCGGAGGAAACTCTCAGAATGATCAGAGTTCACAGTCCGGGCAGTCAGCTATGACAGAGGAAAGCAAGACTCCGGAAAGCAGCACAGAAGAAAGTACAGAAAATCAGGAAGAAAAGACTGAACAGAAAAATGCTGATTCAACGTCGATGCATAAATTATATATCAAAGATGCAGGCAAGAATGATAAGATCGTTGCAACCTTCTTCAACAGTACAAGCGGTGCAAGCGAGGATGTTACCATGGAAAAGCAGTCAGGCTCGGCGGATGATTCTGTTTTTACCTGTGAAGCGGATACAGAGAAATACAATATGGTACGTCTTTCATACGGCGATATGACAAGCATGGAGGTTGCCTTTAATAAATTCGTAAGCGGATGGTATCTGTGGGAAGATGAGCTTCTTCCGTATGTTGTAGGGACAGAGCCGAAATATGAGCCTGCATATGAGGCAAAAACCTTTACCTTTGACGATTATGATAAAAACGTTTATATCTGGACTCCACAGGATTACGACAAAAAGTCAGAGGATAAATATTCCGTAATATATATGCTGGACGGCCAGACCTGTCTGACTCCCGATATAGGCGGCGAAGTTCAGTGCTGGGATGTCAGTGAGCATGCTACCTCCATGATGGCTGTAACAGATCATAAGGCTATCATTGTAGCAATTGAGACGGTTGGAGGAGAGAGCGATAAGAACAGCGGTACAAGAGATGATGAGCTTATCCCGGATCTTGGAACAATAACAGATCCTGATGCTTCGTCTAAAAAGAAGTGCAAATTATTTGCCGATTTCATATGCGATACTGTTATGCCATATATTGACAGTACATATAACGTTTATACCGATGCAGCGAATACATCCATATGCGGCAGCTCCTATGGCGGACTTGCATCATTCTATATCGGTATGGAGCATCCCGATCAGTTCGGTACTATAGGTGCATTGTCGCCGTCATTCTGGACATTTGATGAGGACACATGGAAGAAATATCTGAGTGAAAAGAAATTTGACGAAAATTCACCGTTCATCTATTTCTACAGTGGAAGCTATGCTGAGGATACAGGACTTCCTGCTGCATCTATGAACAATTATCTGGCAGGCGAAGGTAATTATCCCAAGGATAAGTTTGTATTCAATAAAAACGAAAAGGGTCAGCATTCTGTTCCATACTGGAGAAATGTTTATCCCGAATTCCTTGAAGCAATGTTTACAGGAAAGGTTTCTGCCCTGGAAAGCGGCGTTAAAATAGATTACAAGGATAAAACCGTTGATGTACCCGAAACAAGCCAGTTAACGGAGGAAGAACTTGCAAAGCTTAAGGAAGCTGACGATTATCTTTACTATGATAACAGCGAAACAAAATGGGAAAAGGTATATGCATACTGGTGGGGCAATTTAGCTACAAACAAAGCCACCGGCGAAGATTATATGAAAGAATGGCCCGGATATGAAATGGAAAGAATAGGTGACAGCGATATTTACCGCATAGTTGTTCCGGTAGGTTCTACAGGATTCATCTTTGATTCAGGCGTCACAGATGATGATGTAAAGAAAGGTGTTACAGCATATCAGACAGGCGACCTGGCATACAGAGCAGTTGACTGCGCCGGCAAGATCTATAAGATAGATATGACAGAAGAACCTGAAAAGGGCAGAGGCGTAGAAAAGACTAAATACAGATATATGAAGGGCGAATGGTCGGAATATAAAGCCTCATAAAAAATAAACACAGGCGAAAAACGCAGATCAATTATTTGGTCTGCGTTTGAACCATATACACGGATAGTAATAGTCAGCGATAAAAATAATTCCCTTGAATCAAAAAAAGAAAGGATGGTCAGGTATGCTGAAAAATTTTACAAAACGCAAGAAAGAAGATAAGGAAGCGCTGAGTGCGGAAATAAAAGCGCTCAGGGCTGAATTGATGGGACAGCAGCAGAAGCTTATGAGCGCAAAGCTTCCTGTTATCGTGCTCATCGAAGGATGGGCTGCTGCCGGCAAGGGCAGTCTTATCAAGGAGCTTATCAGTGAGATAGACCCAAGATTTTATCGTGTTGAATCCCCTGTTGTTCAGCATGAATCAGAGGAAAGATATCCGTTTCTTTATCCGTATTTTAAGGCTATACCTGTTAACGGAAAGATAACGTTTCTTGATTCGGGCTGGATGGAAAATGTTGTCCGCAAATATCTCAGACATGAAATAACCAAGGATGAATACCGCCGCCGTCTTCGTCAGGTATATGAGTTTGAACGTCAGCTCAGAGACAGCGGATATCTGATCCTGAAAATTTTTCTTCATATTGATAAGGATGAACAATTTGACCGTCTGCGTTCACTTGCGGAAGCGCCTGAAACTGAATGGCGTGTGACAGAGGAGGATCTCTGGCAGCATAGGGAATATAAGAATTTCAGAGAAACATATGATGAATTCATGCGGAAAACAAACGATACTGTACAGTGGCATATTCTGGACGGCAGCCGCCGCAAAACCGCTGTAAGGGATGCAATGAATCTTCTTGTTTCGGAAATTAATTTCGGACTTGATTCGGGCAAATATAAAGGAAAGCCTTTTGAGGAAGAATTTCCGCTTAAAAAGATGCCGAAGCTCAGCGAGGTCGATCTGTCGCTCTCGATCGATGATGAAGAATATAAAGCAGAGCTAAAAAGACTGCAAACAAGGCTCAGTGAGCTGCATAATATAATATACCGCAAGAAGATACCTGTAATTCTTTGTTACGAGGGCTGGGACGCAGCAGGAAAGGGCGGAAATATAAGAAGGGTGGCATATCCGCTTGACCCGAGAGGCTTTGACGTTCATCCTATAGCGTCGCCACTTCCTCATGAATCGAACAGACAGTATTTGTGGAGATTCTGGACAAGACTTCCCAAAACCGGACATATATGTATTTTTGACAGAACATGGTACGGACGTGTAATGGTCGAAAGGTTAGAGGGTTTTTGCATTGAAAACGACTGGAAAAGAGCATATAATGAGATAAACGAATTTGAGCGTATGCTTACGGACTGGGGTGCGGTCGTTCTTAAATTCTGGATACATATTGATAAGGATACCCAGCTTGCAAGGTTTACGGAGCGTCAGAACACTCCGGAAAAGCAGTGGAAAATAACTGATGAGGACTGGCGAAACAGAGAAAAATGGGATCAATATGAAACAGCAATAGATGAGATGCTGCAAAAGACAAGCACAAAAAATGCGCCTTGGTACATTATCGAATCCAATGATAAGAAATATGCAAGGATAAGAACACTTAAAATAATAGTCAAGGCTCTCGAAAAAGCCTGCGAGGATCATTTCAAACAAATAATGGATTAAATGATGGCGGTCTGCAGTAAACGTCACAAAAAACGCCCTGTGTCATTCTGAGTGGCAGCGAAGAATCTTTTTGTAAACTTTGTAATAATCATTTACATATAGAGAATAAAAGAATAATTTTACTTGACAATATACCGAAAATGAGTTATAATAATCAGGCGGACGGTTGGAACGTTCCGCTTAACAGCCGGTGTGTTGGAATTGGCAGACGAGACAGACTCAAAATCTGTTGTCCGAAAGGGCGTGTGGGTTCGAGCCCCACCACCGGCATACATTCAGGATCCGCATGAATGCTTGATGACAAGCGTTCATGCGGATTTTGTTTTATATATTTATAATCTTAAAGTTTGTTCACTGCGTTCTCAATTACAATATCTCGTCATCCTGAGCGCAGCGAAGGATCTTTCTATTGAATGTGAATTGTGTTTATGTTTATTTTATCCAAAGGTGTTTTTGATGATAAAAATGCCAGAAGCTGCAAAAAATATTTCTGTATTAGTACTATTCCGTAATTTGTTGGGAAAATACTATTGACAGATTGACCGTATGAGAGTAAAATAAACTATATAGTTGTGTTCGGATTTTCATACATGAGCTATTGAGGAAATTGCGAAATTATTGAACCGTGCAGAAGAGCGAGCGGTCATTTATCGGATTTTTACGGTACCTGCGGCAGCATACGGGCTGCGCTTATGCCGAATATATGAATCGGAAAGTGAGGATCTGGTCTTAATCGCATATTCCTGAAAATATAATATATGGAGGTAATTCTGTGATTTCGGATTATAACAGAAGAAGCGCAGCCAAGAACGGAAAAAATAAAAGGCTGCAAAGAACAAGATACGGTAAGCCTGTCCAGTCAAAAAGAAGTAAGAGGGAACAGGCAGACAGTGCAAAGCTTTTTGACAGATTGATAATGCCGCAGAAACTGTCGGATCAGCAGATCGGCGGCGGTACAATGACTATTACGGATACGATCAAGTTTGATCCATCTTCGGTTTCACCGCTTTCGGAAAATAAGAGAATGAATAACCGTACTGCCGATAAAAGAAGGGAGTATCAGCCTAAATATCAGCCCCGTAATCAGAAGGGCGAGCCATCTGTAAAAATAACCTTTCTCGGCGGTCTGAATGAAATAGGAAAGAATATCACACTGTTTGAATGTGATGACGATATGTTCCTGCTGGACTGCGGAATGGCTTTTCCTGACGGCGATATGCTGGGGGTTGATCTTGTTATTCCCGATTTTACCTATCTTGAAAGAAATATGGATAAGATAAAGGGTCTGGTGCTTACTCATGGTCATGAGGATCATATCGGTGCAGTTCCTTATCTTCTTAAAAAAATGAATCTTCCGATATATGGCACCGCACTTACTCTTGGTCTTGTAAGCAGCAAGCTTAAAGAGCATAATCTTCAGAGTAAGGCTAAGCTTAATGTTGTCAAGGCGGGGCAGAGGATAAGACTCGGAAAGATCTCAATTGAATTCATTCATGTTAATCATTCCATTCCCGATTCCGTCGGCGTAGCTATCCATACCAGCGCCGGAATAATCGTTCATACAGGCGATTTTAAGATAGACTGTACTCCGACAACAGGAGAAATGATAGACCTTTCCCGTTTTGCTGAGCTTGGAAAGCAGGGTGTGCTTGCGCTTATGGCTGATTCTACGAACGCTGAGCGCTCCGGCTATACAATGACAGAGCAGAATATCGGTCATACATTTGATATGCTTTTCAGGGAAGCTGAAAACTGCAGAATTATCATTGCAACATTTGCGTCAAACCTTGGACGTATTCGCCAGATACTTACCTGTGCGGAAAAATACGGCAGAAAGGTCGCTTTTTCCGGCAGAAGCATGATAAATAATATGACTATAGCATCTGAGCTTGGATATATAGATGTTCCCGAAGGTCTTGTAATAGATATTGATATGCTCGGACAGTATTCAAAGGATCAGATCGTCCTCATTACAACAGGAAGTCAGGGCGAGCCAATGTCAGCACTTTCAAGAATGGCTTATTCCGATCACAGAAAGGTCGCTGTAGGTCCTGATGATTATATTATCATTTCCGCAAACCCCATTCCCGGCAATGAAAAAATGGTCAGTACCGTTGTAAACGAGCTTATGAAGCATGGATGTAAGATCGCCTCCGAATCCATGTATGAAGTTCATGTGTCCGGTCATGCCTGCCGTGAGGAGCTTAAAATTATACAGGGTCTTACCAAGCCTAAGTATTTTATCCCCGTCCACGGCGAGCAGAAGCATCTTGTCAAGCATGCTGAGATCGCTATGAATATGGGTATGCCGAGAGAAAACATCTTTATAGGAGATATAGGAAATGTCGTTGAGCTTAGCAAAAGCTGTCTGAAACAGTTTCCGAGCATTCCCGCAGGAAAGATCCTTGTTGACGGTCTCGGAGTAGGCGATGTCGGAAGTATAGTTCTGCGTGACAGAAAGCATCTCGGACAGGATGGACTTATCGTTGTTGTTGTTACCCTTGACGGTGCATCGGGTCAGGTCATTGCCGGTCCGGATATCGTTTCAAGAGGTTTTGTATATGTAAGAGAAAGTGAGCCGCTGATGGAATGTGCAAGAAACGCTGTCCTCAGAGCTCTTGACAGCTGTGACCGTCAGGGAATTCACGATTGGAGCGTGATCAAAAGCACGATTAGGGACGAGCTTTCCAAGGAATTGTATGATAAAACAAGGAGAAGTCCTATGATACTTCCTATTATTATGGAGGTTTAACTGATCTGCAAACAGCTTTCGGATCAGAATGGTATATAAAGTAGGTGTTTGGATTTGGGTAAACGTAAAAACAGCATATTTATAACACCTTTGTTTATTATTCTTACTGTTACCATGTTCATAATGGCAATAGTATCATATTGGTGGAATCATTATATCTTTGTTGCCGAGCTTATACTGGCAATTGCTGCTTTGGTTGCGGTTTTTATCAGCATGATGAATTATAAGGACTATCTTGCAAAAATAGTCACCGATGCCGCAAATTCGGCGGGTAATATCAGCATTGACCGCATCAACAGTATTTCCATGCCTGTGGCTGTTTTGGGTGAGAATAATGAAATTGTTTTAGTAAACGAGATGTTCCGTAAGACTATGATAACCGAGGAGGATCCTACAGGGGATTTTATCGAAAAATTCCTGTCGGACAGTAATCCGGATTCTCTTTTTGACGAAAACGGAACAGATACCTATATAGGCGGCAAATGGTATATTGCTTTTGCTGTCCGTTCCGGCGGAAGCCTTGTGGTTTATTTTGTCGATGATAACACATATAAGGTCAATTCCGATGAATTCATGGATTCAAAGCCCGCTGTTGCGCTCATTTCCTTTGACAATAAGGAAGAACTCGAAAGAGACAGGGAAGAGGGCGAGGCAAGCCGTATAACCGTTCTTGTAGAACGTGCAATTGCCGCATGGATAGCCAAAACAAACGGTTTCTATAAGAAGATCTCTGGCGGAAGATATCTTGCTGTTTTTGAAGAAAGAAGCATAAAAAAGTTTATTGATGAAAAATTCAAGATCCTTGAGGAAATACGACAGATAGAAATTGACGACAGGATAAGGGCAACTATTTCCATAGGTGTCGGCCGTGGAGGATCATCCTTCAAGGAATGTGAACTGTGGGCAAGACAGGCTCTTGATATGGCGCTCGGTCGAGGCGGAGATCAGGTAGCGGTAAAAAAGAATGAAAGCTACCAGTTTTTCGGCGGTATTTCCAAGGGCATAGAAAAGCGTGATAAGGTAAGGACAAGGGTCATTGCGGCTACACTTACAAATCATGTTAATAACAGCAGTAATGTTATTATAATGGGGCATCGTTTTTCCGATCTTGACAGTGTAGGCGCATGCATCGGTATGTGGAGCGCAATGGTCAAAGGACTTCACAGAAATGCGTATATATGTATAGATAAGCAAAAAACCCTTGCAAAGTCCCTCGTCACAAGCTTTGAAAAGGCAGGCTTTTCAAGTATTTTCAAGACTGAAAGCGAGGCTTACGATCTTATTGACGAGCATACGCTTCTGATAATTGTTGATACTCATTCACCTAATTTTGTCGAATCAAAGGCTGTCTATGAAAAATGCAAAAGGGTCGTTGTAATAGATCATCATAGAATGATGGTCAATCATATTGATAATGCAGTGGTATTCTTTCACGAGCCTTATGCATCATCTGCCTGTGAAATGACAACAGAGCTTGTTCAGTATTTAGGAGACTGTTCTATAAGCCGTCTGGAAAGCGAGGCTATGCTTTCGGGCATAATGCTTGATACAAAGAATTTTGTCCTCAGAACAGGCGTAAGAACATTTGAAGCTGCGGCATTTCTCAGGAGCAGGGGCGCAGATACCGTTGAAGTAAAGCGTCTTTTCTCAAATTCTATTGATACATATAAGGTAAAATATAAGCTTGTAAGTGAGGCTGAGATCTTCAATTACTGCGCTATTGCCAGCGCTGACAGCAATATTCCCGATATCAGGATAGCGTCAGCCCAGGCAGCGGATGAACTGCTTGGAATTGAAAATGTCAAAGCATCGTTTGTTATGTATAAAACTGGTAAAACTGTAAATATTTCCGCAAGGTCGCTTGGTGATCTTAATGTTCAGATCATTATGGAGGCGCTTGGCGGAGGCGGTCATCAGACAATGGCTGCCTGTCAGCTTGAGGGAGTGAGTATGGATGAAGCAAGGGAAAAGCTGCTTTCCATTATCAACGAGCTTGAGATAAATAAGAAGGCTGACAGTAAAAAAGCAACAGGAAAGGGAGATCAGATATGAAAGTAATTCTTTTACAGGATGTAAAGGGTACAGGCAAAAAAGGGGAGCTTGTAAATGTTTCGGACGGTTATGCACGAAATTTTCTGTTTCCGAGAAAAATAGCAAGGGAAGCAGACGCTCAGGCAATGAATGAGCTTAAAAACGCCGAGCAGTCAAAGGCTTATAAGATCGAAACTGAAACAGCTCAGGCAAAGGCTAACGCTGAAAAACTGAACGGTCAGACTCTTACTCTTTATGGTAAGGCAGGAAAGGGCGGTAAGCTTTTCGGTTCGGTCACAAGCAAGGAGATATCTGCCGAGCTTAACAAAAAATTTGGTATCAGCGTTGATAAAAGAAAGATCGTTCTTGATACCGATATTAAATCCTTCGGTACTTACAACTGCGAAGTAAAGCTTTATAACGGTGTAAGCGCATCGGTTAAGGTAATGGTTACCGAGGAAGAATCAAAGTAAAAAAATTCTGCGGCAGATTTGGGAGCTATCCCAAATCTGTTGTTATTAGGTCATTGCTGACATAAAAACAGCTGTATCCCTATTAATATAATCCGGAGGTCAGAAAATGAATGAACAGATCCCATCCATTTCTCTTGACGGGCTTAATCTTCCGTACAGTGCAGAAGCGGAACAGGCTGTCTTAGGCTGTATACTTCTTGAAAGTGAACGTCTGTCCACGGTGATGGAGATTCTGCCGACAGCAGATTATTTTCATTTGTCTAATCACAAGTTGATATATCAGAGTATGATCGATCTGTTCACCGTCAGTAAGCCTGTTGATTTTATCACTGTATTAGATCAGCTCAGAAATGATAAAAACTTTGACGAGGGTAATCTGAAGTCCTATATGTTGCAGATCGCAGATATAGTTCCGTCTGTTTCAAAAATAGAAGATTATTGCAATATCGTCAAAGAAAAATTCCTGCTCAGAAGACTTATTATTTCCTCAAGAGAGATCATTGATGAAGCGTCTGTTCCAAGTGAGGATACAGTTGATAAGCTGATAGATTCCGCCGAGCAGAGAATATTTGACATCAGGGACGATAAAAAAATAAATGGTCTTGAAAGGGTAAATACTGTCATCTTAGAGACATTTGACAGACTTGATCTGCTGAATTCTCCTGACAGTGAAGCTTACCGTGCATTACCCACGGGTATTTCTGCGCTTGATAAGACAATAACAGGTCTTAACCGCAGTGACCTTATTCTGCTTGCGGCACGTCCCGGTATGGGTAAGACGAGCTTCGCGCTCAATATCGCGCGCAA
>DEHG01000107.1:16913-17190 GCA_002351795.1 Ruminococcaceae bacterium UBA2806
AAATGTCAAAGGAGCAGCTTGCATCCCGTCTGCTTTCAACGGAGGGGCTTATAGAGGGTACAAAGCTGAGAACAGGAAAGCTTGACGGAGAGGAATGGACAAGGCTTATAGAAGCAGGAGACATCCTGAGTAAGACTGAATTATATCTTGACGATACGCCGGGTATTACAGTACCTGAGATGAAGGCTAAAATAAGAAGGCTGCGAGGCGTTGACCTTATTATTATAGATTATTTACAGCTTATGAAAGCGTCAAGAAGGATAGATAACCGTGTACA
>DEHG01000107.1:17244-25047 GCA_002351795.1 Ruminococcaceae bacterium UBA2806
TCTATCGAGCAGGATGCGGATATTGTTTTGTTCCTTTATCGTGAAGGCTATTATCAAAGCACAAAATCGGGTAAGGACCCCGAAAATGTAGATATGAACAGTGGTCAATGCATTGTTGCGAAAAACAGACATGGCGAGACCCGCAGTGTGCCTCTGCACTGGCAGGGTGAGTTNNCAGCTCTCCGACCTGAGAGATTCGGGTTCTATCGAACAGGATGCGGATATAGTTCTGTTCCTCTATCGTGAGGATTACTACGATAAGGATACGGACTCCCGTGAGGATGCCGACAAAAACAGCGGCGAATGTATAGTCGCCAAAAACAGACACGGTGAAACACGCTCGGTTCCTCTGCACTGGCAGGGTGAGTTTATGCGTTTTACATCACAGGAGCTGAGCCGTGGAGAATAAAGTATGGGAAACTATCAAAAAATATGATATGCTGTCATCTGGAGATACCGTTGTTGTCGGATTGTCGGGCGGAGCTGATTCCTGCGCTTTGCTGCAGTATCTTGTCAGCATCAGGGAAAAGCTTTCTCTGCATATTATAGCCTGTCATGTTAATCATATGATAAGGGGACAGGAAGCTGACAGGGATGAGGATTTTTCAAGAAAGCTGTGCAGTCAGCTCAAAGTGGAATTCAGACTGCTGAAAATAAATGTTCCTGAGCAGGCAAAACTCAGAAAAGAAAGCACTGAAAAATGTGCAAGAGATATACGCTATGAATTTTTCGGAAAGATCGCCGATGAGTATAATGCAAAAATCGCAACTGCACATACTGCGTCAGACAATGCAGAAACTGTACTGTATAATCTTGCAAGAGGCTGCGGAATAAAGGGAATATGCGGGATACCTCCCGTCAGAGAAAGGATAATCCGACCCTTTATTACTGTACTCAGAGAGGAAACTGAAAAGTACTGCTATGCACACAATATTCATTATGTAACGGACAGTACAAATCTTACAGATGAATATACAAGAAATAAGATAAGACACGGTGTTATTCCTGTTCTTAAAGAAATCAATCCCGCTGTAATAGAAAATATCAGTCGCATGACGGAAAATATGAGGTGTAATGCTGATTTACTTTACAGTGATGCAGTGAAATATTTAGATATGATTCGTTCTGACAGATACTCTGATTCCTATAAAGCTGATTTACTTTACAGCTGTGATCAGGCTCTTTTTGCCCAGATCATTTCAATTCTTGCAGCTGAACACGGCTTTATTCCGCAGGCGGAGCACATTTCACTTATCAGGGAAATATGCCGCAAAGGCGGTGAGTTACAGCTCAGCCGTGATCTGTATGCAGTATGCAGACAGGGATCATTCCGTATTACGGAGAAAAATGTCCGTAATAATAATGAATGGGAGATACCGGAATGGGGACAATTTATTGTTATAAGCAACAAAAAAATTAAACCGATGAAAATGAGTATGTCAGAATTTAACAATGCTGAAAAAAATCCGGATTTTCTGTTTATTAATTCGGGGGATTGTGATACAATACCCATTGGAACTGTTTTCAGGTACAGACGCAGCGGAGATCGTTTCAGTCTGCCTGAAAGGAATATCAGTAAAACGCTGAAAAAACTATTTATAGAAATGAAAATACCAGCCGAGCGAAGAGACAGTATACTTGTGCTTGCTTATGGTAATGATATAATATGGATAGAGGGAATAGGTTTTTCGGAAAAATACATATGCAGCCGTAAAACGGAAAATGTAATGTATTTAGATATTTCCGAAGTATCCGAAAAGGAGAAGGCACATAATGGATCAGGATATTGAAAGAGTATTGTACAGTGAGCAGGAGCTTGCATCACTATGTGACAGTATAGCGCAGAGTATCAATAATGACTATATTGGCAGGGATGTTGTACTGGTATGTATGCTCAAGGGCAGCATAATGTTTTATGCTGATTTGGTAAGAAGGATAAATGTCAGATGCATTCTTGATTTTATGGCAGTTTCAAGCTACGGCAGCGCAGCTGTTTCAAGCGGGAAAATAAATATCAAAAAGGATCTTTCAGAGAGTATAAAGGGCAGGGATGTCATTATTGTTGAAGATATTCTTGACACCGGCAATACCCTGTATTACATAAAGGATTATCTTGAAAAAAGAGATCCAGCCTCGATCAGGATCTGCACATTATTCGATAAGCCTTCAAGAAGAAAAAAGCCGATCACTCCCGATTACACGGGAGAAGTGATAGATGACCTTTTTATAGTGGGATACGGACTGGATTATGATGAAAGGTACAGGAATCTGCCATATGTAGGCGTTCTCAGACCTGAGATATACCGGTAAGATCACCTCAGAAACAAAATACTTAAGGAGTGACCATATTTTGGATAACAAAAAGACGATCCGTAATTTACTTATTTACCTTGGCATACCGATACTGCTGATAATCATAGTATCAATATTCTTTTCGATGCAGCCGAAGGAAGAAAAACCGACCTCCGAGATCATTTATCTGTTCAAGGATATGAAGGTAAAGGAATACACCCTTGATTTCGGAACAGGTGATCTTACTATAAAAAAGACTGATAACAAAAAGATAGAAACATCAGTTGCAAGCATTTCACTTTTCCTTGATTCAATTGATCCTTATGTTCAGCAGTACAATGAAAAGAACAAGGAAGCGCCGATGAAGTTTAACTGGAAAAAGGCTGCGGATAATTCTTTCCTGCTCAGTCTGCTGCCTGAGGTAGTGCTGATAATTCTGTTTGTTGTTGTATGGATCTACTTTATGAAGAGACTCAACAACGGCTTCGGAGATTTCGGCAAGACGATGGGCTTCGGAAAAGCAAATATCAAAAGCGTCAAGGATGAAAACCGAAAAACAACATTTGCCGATGTTGCTGGTGCAGATGAGGAAAAGGAAGAGCTCAGAGAGATCGTTGAATTCCTCAAGGATCCCAAAAAGTATAATGAGCTTGGCGCAAGAATACCCAAGGGCGTTCTGCTTGTAGGCCCTCCCGGTACAGGTAAAACCTTGCTTGCAAGAGCTGTTGCAGGTGAAGCCGGAGTACAGTTCTTCTCAATTTCCGGTTCTGATTTCGTTGAAATGTATGTCGGTGTTGGTGCTTCAAGAGTTAGAGATCTTTTTGATCAGGCAAAGAAAAATTCACCCTGTATCATTTTCATAGATGAGATAGACGCAGTAGGCCGTCAGAGAGGCGCAGGTCTCGGCGGCGGACATGATGAGCGTGAACAGACACTTAACCAGCTTCTTGTTGAGATGGACGGCTTCGGCGCAAATGCCGGCGTCATCATGATAGCAGCAACCAACCGTCCCGATATTCTTGATCCTGCTCTTATGCGTCCGGGTCGTTTTGACAGACAGGTAATTGTCGGCAGACCTGATATCAAGGGTCGTGAGGAGATCCTGAAGGTACACGCAAAGGGCAAGCCGCTTGCACCTGATGTTGAGCTTAAAACGATTGCAAAATCAACAGCAGGTTTTACAGGTGCAGACCTTGAAAACCTTCTTAATGAGGCAGCCCTGCTTGCCGCAAGAAAGGATCTCAAGGCTATTACAATGACTGAGGTCGAGGAAGCTACGATCAAGGTTGTTGTCGGTACAGAGAAAAAGTCAAGGGTAATGACAGACAAGGAAAAGAAGCTTACCGCTTATCATGAAGCGGGTCATGCAATTGCAACTTATTATTCTCCTACTCAGGATCCTGTTCATCAGATTTCAATTATTCCCAGGGGCATGGCGGGCGGTTTTACAATGTCGCTGCCGTCTGAGGATAAATCCTACCGTTCAAGAAATGAGATGCTTGAAGAGATCGTGGTTCTTCTCGGCGGTCGTGTTGCCGAGGCGCTTATTCTTGGTGATATTTCAACAGGTGCTTCAAACGATATTGAAAGAGCAACGAATCTTGTATTCTCAATGATAACAAAGTACGGCATGAGCAAAAAGCTCGGTCCGATAACCTACGGCAAGAGTGACGGCGAGGTTTTCCTCGGAAAAGAATTCGGTCATACCAAGACGTATTCTGAGGAGACAGCTGCAAAGATCGATGCTGAGGTCACTGAATATATCACAAACGGCTATAAGCAGACAGAGAAGATCCTCAACGATCATATGCCTGAGCTGCACAGGGTAGCACAGTTCCTCTTTGAGCATGAAAAGATGTCCGGTGAGCAGTTCATCTGCGCTGTTGAAGGCAAAGAGATCCCGACTGAGGATGAATCAGAAGATACAGACGAATAATGCATAAAATATACAAGGAGTGCCTGCTTTTGCACTCCTTGTATTAGTATGGAACAATAATTTCCGGAGGTAAAGATGGGATTCAAAAAGATAATTGTAAGAGGAGCAAGGGAGCATAATCTTAAAAATATTAATGTGGATATCCCGAAGGACGAGCTTGTTGTATTGACGGGACTGTCGGGTTCAGGAAAATCCTCACTTGCATTTGATACCCTGTATGCAGAGGGACAGAGAAGATATGTCGAATCCCTTTCGTCCTATGCAAGAATGTTTTTAGGTCAGATGGATAAGCCTGATGTTGACAGTATTGATGGTTTGTCTCCTGCGATCTCCATAGATCAGAAAACGACTTCAAAAAATCCAAGATCAACAGTCGGTACGGTAACGGAAATATATGACTATCTGCGCCTTATGTATGCCAGAATAGGAATACCGCACTGCCCTGTATGCGGAAGAGAAATAAAGCAGCAGACAGTTGACCAGATAGTGGATAAGGTACTGACTCTGCCGCAGAAAACAAAGATACAGGTTTTAGCTCCTGTTGTACGGGCAAAAAAGGGACAGCACCAGAAGGAGCTTGAATCCGCCGCAAAAAGCGGTTTTGTCCGTGTAAGAGTGGACGGGATAATATATGACCTTTCCGAAAAGATAGCAATTGAGAAGAATAAAAAGCATAATGTGGATATTGTTGTTGACAGACTTGTAATAAAGGACGATATCCGTTCAAGACTTGCAGATTCTATTGAAACTGCCTCAAAGCTTGCGGGAGGACTTACGATAATTTCTGAAATAGGCGGGGAGGATACACTGTATTCGCAGAATTATGCCTGCCCGGAGCATGGTGTAAGCATTGACGAGCTTAGTCCGAGAATGTTTTCATTCAATAATCCGTTTGGCGCCTGCAAAAAATGCACAGGTCTTGGCGTATTTATGGAAATTGATATAGACCGGATAATACCCGACAGGACAAAATCCATAAGACAGGGAGCTGTAAAGGGCAGCGGCTGGGCAATGGAAGGCAGTACTATTGCGGCGATGTATTTTGAAGCTCTTTCCGAAAAATACGGTTTTTCTCTTGACGAGCCAGTTGAAAAGCTTTCAGAAGAGGTGCTGGATATCATCCTGTACGGAACAAAGGGCGAAAAGATAACCGTAAAGAGAAAAAGCGAATACGGCAGCGGAACGTACAAAACAGAGTTTGAGGGCATTGTAAACAACCTTGAAAGGCGTTTCCGTGAAACACAAAGCTCATGGATAAAGACGGAGATTGAAAGCTATATGTCTGCTGTACCCTGCGATGCCTGTAAAGGCAAAAGACTTTCCCCTGAAAGTCTTGCTGTGACTGTAGGAGGTATGAATATAAGCGAATTCTGCGATATGTCCGTTGAACAGGCGCTTTTGTTTGTAAAGCAGGCTGACCTTACAGATCGTGAAAGACTTATTGCAAAGGCAATTACAAAGGAGATTGACAGCAGACTGAATTTTCTTAACAGTGTCGGTCTTTCATATCTTACTCTGTCTCGTTCGGCGGGAACTCTTTCGGGCGGTGAAAGTCAGCGAATACGTCTTGCAACACAGATAGGCTCTTCACTTTCGGGAGTGCTTTATATACTTGATGAGCCGAGTATAGGTCTTCATCAGAGAGACAATGACAAGCTTATAAATACGCTTAAAAATCTGCGTGACCTCGGCAATACCGTTGTTGTAGTCGAGCATGACGAGGACACTATGTATGCAGCGGATCATATCATAGATATTGGTCCGGGCGCAGGTATCCATGGCGGCGAGCTTGTATGCGCCGGTACAATAGACGATATAAAAGCCTGTGAGCGTTCGGAAACAGGACTTTATCTCAGCAGAAAAAAGTATATACCTGTTCCCGCAGAAAGAAGAAAGGGAAACGGCTGCATACTTTCAGTCAAAGGTGCATATCAGAATAATCTGAAAAAGATCAATGTTGATTTTCCCCTTGGGAAGTTTATTTGCGTTACAGGTGTTTCCGGTTCAGGTAAATCCTCGCTTGTAAATGAGATACTTTACAAGCAGCTTGCCTGCGACCTCAATAAAGCCAGACCCGTTCCCGTTTGCTGCAAAAAGATCACAGGAATTGAAAATCTTGATAAGGTAATAGATATCAACCAGTCTCCCATAGGCAGAACTCCGAGATCAAACCCCGCAACATATACGGGCGTATTTACAGATATAAGAGAGCTTTTTGCGTCAACGAATGAAGCAAAAATGAGGGGCTATGGTGCGGGACGCTTTTCCTTCAATGTCAAGGGCGGCAGATGCGAAGCCTGTCAGGGCGACGGCATTATAAAGATAGAAATGCATTTCCTTCCGGATGTATATGTACCCTGTGAGGTCTGCGGGGGAAAGAGGTATTCAAGAGAAACTCTTGAAGTAAAGTATAAGGGCAGATCCATTTATGATGTACTTGAAATGACTGTTGAGGAAGGCTGCGAGTTTTTCTCAAATCAGCAGAGGATATATAACAAGCTCAATACTTTAAGGGATGTAGGACTCGGATATATCAAGATAGGACAGCCGTCAACAACTCTTTCCGGCGGTGAGGCTCAGCGTATAAAGCTTGCGACAGAGCTTTCAAAGCGTTCAACAGGGAAAACAGTTTATATACTTGACGAGCCTACAACAGGTCTTCATATTGCCGATGTTCACAGGCTGATAGATGTTCTGCAAAAATTTGTTGACGGCGGAAATACCGTTATTGTCATTGAGCATAATCTTGATCTGATAAAAACGGCGGATCATATAATCGACCTCGGTCCGGAGGGCGGCGACGGAGGAGGAACTGTCATTGCCTGCGGTACGCCAGAGGAAATCATGGAATGTGAAAACTCATATACCGGGCAATATCTGAAAAAGCTTATCAGCGGGGGCTAAGGAAGTGAAAAAATGTTCGGCTATCTGCGGCCATTCAAGGACGAACTTAAAATAAAGGATTATCAGGAATATAAAAGCGTTTACTGCGGACTTTGCCGTCATCTCAGCAGGGATTACGGGCTTTTCTCCAGCCTGACGCTGAGCTATGACTGTACAGTTTTAGCTATGCTGTATATGTCGGTAAACAATGAAAAGCACTGCTCGGAAAAGGGCAGATGTACTGTCAATCCCTTGAAAAAATGTATGATCTGTGACAGTGAGGGAGAGGGTCTGCGTTTTGCCGGAGCCGTTTCCGTAATAATGAGCTACTATAAGCTTAAAGATACCATGCTTGACAGCGGTTTTTTCAAAAGAATAGCGGCGGGTATATTAAGACTGCTGCTTTACGGAAATTATAAAAGGGCTGCAAAAGCTTTCCCTGAAATAGATGTCCTGACTGATGAAATGATGACGGCTCAGGCAGAAGCAGAAAAAAACAATGCAGGCGTTGACAGATCCGCCGATGCAACTGCATCGCTTATAAAAAAGCTTTGCGGTATGTTTTCACCTGATGAGAAAAGCAGACGCAGTATGGAAGTATTCGGCTATTATGTCGGGCGCTGGATCTATCTCATTGATGCTGCCGATGATCTGCAAAAGGATATAAAGCGTCATAATTTCAATCCCTTTTC
>DEHG01000131.1 GCA_002351795.1 Ruminococcaceae bacterium UBA2806
GCGTCACGCTGGCTGGTTGACAAAGCATGGATAATGTGGTAGTATAATGGTGCAGAGTAGGAATAAGAGCGTTAAGTGCCCGGTAAACAGGAAGTTGTTATCAGGACGAAAAGATCATCTTGCGATTCTTGTTCCGCATTCCGCTGCTTCATGGAACTGAAAAAACGAAAGATACAACTTTCGATTCTCCTGTGTAGTTACGGAATTTATGAGTGCTGCACAGGAGGTTTTTTTATGGATGAAAAAAAGATTAAACAGGCAGTAAGATTATTCCTTGAAGGCATAGGCGAAGATCCCGACAGAGAAGGACTCCTTGATACGCCCGACAGGGTCGCAAGAATGTGCGAGGAAATATACGGCGGTCTTGAAATGGATGCCGGCGAACATCTTTCAAAACAGTTTACGGCAAGAAGAAATGAAATGGTGGTAGAAAAGGATATTACATTCTATTCGACCTGTGAACACCATCTCCTGCCGTTTTACGGAAAAGCACATATTGCCTATATCCCGAATGGAAAGGTAGTCGGACTCAGCAAGCTTGCCCGCACAGTTGAGGTCTATGCAAGACGTCCTCAGATACAGGAACAGCTTACAGTTCAGATAGCTGACGCTCTTGAGGAATACCTCAGACCGCTCGGAGTCATGGTAATGATAGAAGCAGAACATATGTGCATGACTATGAGGGGAATTAAAAAACCCGGTAGTAAAACAGTTACCTATGCTGTAAGAGGATGCTTTGAAAACGACAGGGAAAAACAGAAAATGTTTATGGAGATGATTAAGCTTTGAACAGGTTTAATTCTATTTATCGTCATAAACGATATAGAGAACTTCTTTCCCGCTTGCAGAAGCTTGAATCAGACAGAAAATTCTGCCGTCATCATCTTCAGCATTTTCTTGACGTTGCAAGAATAATGTATATTATTGATCTTGAGGAAAACTTAAATATTTCCAAGGATATAATATATTCGGCTGCTCTTCTGCATGATATAGGCAGGGTCAGCCAGTATGTTGACGGTATACCCCATAATGAAGCAGGGGCTGCAATTGCAGATGAAATTCTCAAAGACTGCGGTTTTGACGAAACGGAAAGAAATTGCATATGCTCAGCTATACTTTGTCACAGACATGACTCCGCCGTTCAGAATGACGGACTTTCACGTCTGCTTTCAAGAGCTGATAAGCTTTCAAGAAATTGCTTTGACTGTCCGGCTTCGGATGAATGTTACTGGAGCAGCGATATAAAAAACCCTGAAATACAGTTCTGAAGGAGAGATGTCCCCGTGATAATCGGAAATAAAAACTTTGATACAGATAATCATACATATATAATGGGTATCCTCAATGTTACGCCTGACTCCTTTTCAGACGGCGGAAAGTGGAACGATATTGACAGGGCGCTCAGACGTACAGAGGAAATGATAAAAGAGGGCGCAGATATTATTGATATCGGCGGAGAATCCACACGCCCGGGATATACGATGATACCGGCTGAGGAGGAAATAGACAGAACAGCACCTGTCATTGAGGCTGTTAAAAAAAGGTTTGATATTCCCGTTTCGGCTGATACATATAAATCTGCTGTTGCAAGGGCTGCGCTTCAAAGCGGAGCTGATATGATAAACGATATATGGGGACTTGTATATGATAAGAATATGGCAGGAGTGATCGCTGAATACGGCGCCTCATGCTGTATTATGCACAACAGACATGAGGCAGTATATAATGATCTTCTGCCCGATATCATCAGTGATCTTGAAGCGTCTGTTGATATTGCATTGAATTCAGGCATAAAAGCGGATAAAATTGTTATCGACCCTGGTATAGGCTTCGGGAAAACATATGAAATGAATCTGCTGACGCTGAAAAATCTGGATGTATTCAAATCCCTGGGATACCCCGTTCTTCTCGGCTGCTCAAGAAAATCTGTTATCGGTCTTACTCTTGATGTTCCCGCAGATCAACGTCTTGAGGGTACTATTGTCACTACAGTTAAGGCTGTTTTCAGCGGCTGCGCCTTTGTCAGAGTCCATGATATCAAAGAAAACTTCCGTGCTGTAAAAATGGCGGAAGCTGTAAGATGAACAGGATGATAAGGATGAATAATTATATTTCCATAAAGGATCTTGAGGTTTTTGCAAATCATGGAGTTTTTGAGGCTGAAAAGCAGCTTGGTCAGAAATTCCTTTTTTCTGCCGAAATATATACAGATTTTTGCGGGGCTGTCAGAACAGATGATATTTCCCTTTCTGTTGATTACGGCGAAGTATGTAAAAAAATTGTTGAATTCAATAAGAATAATAGTTTCAGACTTATTGAAACAGCAGCAGATAAGACCGCTGCTATGCTCCTGAGAGAATTTCCGCTTATTCAGAAAATCAGAATTGAAATAAAAAAGCCCTGGGCGCCGATAGGTCTGCCTGTGCAGTATGTATCTGTATGTACCGGGAAAATGTGGCATAAGGCATTTGTGGCAATCGGTTCAAATATCGGAAACAGGGAAGAATATATAGATAAGGCAGTAAAAGAGCTTGATGCTGATGAAAGCTGTCAGGTCGTCAGGGTTTCGGATATTATTGTGACAAAGCCATACGGGAATACCGAACAGGATGATTTTCTAAACGGCATGATCGAGCTGCGTACATATCTTGAGCCTTTGCAGCTGCTTGAAAAATTGAATGAAATTGAAAATAATTCAGGCCGTGTTCGTACAGTCCATTGGGGACCGAGAACACTTGACCTTGATATAATACTGTTTGATAATGTTATAATTGACAGCGAAAAACTGACTATACCGCATTATGATATGCATAACAGAAGGTTTGTACTGCAGCCCCTTGCTCAGATCGCACCTTATGTCAGACACCCGATCCTAAAAAAGACTGCAAGTGAGTTGCTGAGAGAACTGTAAAGAAAGGAGATCCCCCATGCTATCCATAATCGCAGCCGTAAGCCGGAATGGTGTAATAGGAAAGGACGGAATGATACCCTGGAATATTCCCGAAGATCTGGCATTTTTTAAAAAGCTTACAGCCGGAACAACAGTTGTTATGGGAAGAAAAACCTTTGAAAGTATTGGACGCCCGCTTCCGGGAAGAGAAAATATAATTATTTCATCAACAAAAAGATTTTACGGAGATAACTGTACCACTGCGGAAAACTTTGAGGATGCTCTGAAAAAAAGCAGAGGTAAGGACATTTTTGTATGCGGTGGTTACAGCGTTTACAAAGAGGCGCTGAGATATGCGGAAAGACTGTATATTACGGAGATCGAGGCGTCTTTTGACGGAGATACTTTTTTTCCGTATTTCGACAAAAGTCTGTATACAAGAACGATTATTTCCGAACACAGGAATCAGTATTATGACGGATTTACTCCCTATCGTCATGTATTATATACAAGAAAGTTTGTAACGATAACTCCGGCAAACGGAATATATGACGACCCGGCATTTATGCTTTGGGATAAAAAAAATTAACAGCATTTTTTACCAACAAAAAAAATTCATATATTACATACTTTTGCAAATAATAAAAACACAGCCGGTAAATAAAACGGCTGTAAAACGCAAAAGGAGATAATAATATGTCTGATAATTCTAATTCTATAAACGTGCCTGAAGCACGAGAGGCAATGAACAAGTTTAAGATGGAGTGTGCAAACGAGGTTGGCGTAAATCTCAAGCAGGGCTACAACGGTGATCTTACTTCCCGTCAGGCAGGTTCAGTCGGCGGTCAGATGGTGAAGAAAATGATCGAGGCTTACGAAAGAAGTATGTAATCACTCCGATCTGCACCCGCAATGTATAAAGTGCTGCTCTCTATCGGTTCAGTATAATAATACTGAATACTTCGCTGAATCCGATAGGTTGAGATCATCATACAAGTTTATTCTGCGGGTGTCCTAAGAGAATGAAAGCAATAAAAGGGAAACCTTCAAGATCGGGCTAAGTCCGCTCTTATGGTTTCCCTGTTTTTATGTTACAAAAACAGCTTCGGATTTTCACGGATTCGGTAACAGTAATCAATGGATTTTTGTTCCGCATTATGATATAATGGTTTATAAAAAAACGGAAAGAAAGGTGAGAATGAATGGACAATGAAGATCCCAAAAAGGTGTATTCCGATATTATTGACAGCCCCAGACCTCAGAATGATAAACGCAGACATATAACTCTGTATAACAGAGCCGCCCAGTTTGCCCCGTTTGCAGCCCTATCAGGATATGAGGAAATGATCAGGGAACAGTCAAGACTTGCCGAGAAAGAATATATTCTCTCTGAACATGAAGCGGAAATACTTGACCGGAATATCGCTCTTATAATCGACGCCCTGAATAAAGGCAGTATACCCGAAATTTCAGTTACCTTCTTTACTCCTGACAAATATAAACAGGGCGGGGCATACTCCGAGATCACAGCACCAGTTAAAGCCGTTGATACAGCTTTCCGTCAGCTCATACTTTACGGATCTTATGATACCGAAGACCGCAGAACAGCTCCGTTCATAATAGATTTTGACCGGGTAAAGGAGATAGATATTCGGGATCTTTAACATTCCGCAACCGGAATACCTGCTTTTGAATATTACATAAAGAAAGAAGAGTAACATGAAAATTAATGAACACTGCGCCGAATGTCTTTGGAACAGACAGAAAAAACTTACCGATAACCGTGATTATCTGTATGAGATAAGACAAATAATTGACAGCCGCCGTGAAAATGACTGCTCGCCGTATATTATTTATCTTTTCAATCAGGTATACGAAAGATATTTCGGCAAAAGACCATCCTATTATGAGGAAAAGAAAACCTATAACGATCTTCTCCTGTCAATGGAGGATGATTTCAGAAAGCGTATCGAAAACTCTGATGATCCGCTGAAAACAGCTTTTATTTATTCAAGACTCGGCAATTATATCGACTTCGGGGCTTTCAGCAATGTGAATAAAGATGAATTTCTCTCACTGTTTGATAATGCACAGCTTCCTGAAAATGATCTTTCTGTTTACAATTCTTTTCTCGATCAGTGCAGATCGGGAAACAGGTTCCTGCTAATCGCAGATAATTGCGGAGAGATCGTACTTGACAAGCTTTTTCTTGAACGGCTTAAATTATCTTATCCCGCTCTTGAGCTTAGCGTTATGGTACGGGGCGGAGAAGCTCTGAACGATGTTACTGCTGAGGACGCTGAATATGTACATATCGACAGGATAGCACATATTGTCTCAAACGGTAAGCCTGTTTCGGGAACAGTTTACGAACTGCTTTCGGAAGAAGCAAAATCGTATATCGACAATGCAGATATCATCTTTGCAAAGGGACAGGGTAATTATGAATCCCTTGCCGGACAGGGGTTACATATTTTTTATTCATTTCTTTGCAAATGCGATCTGTTTACGACTAAATTCAATGTTCCGAGGCTTACAGGAATATTTATCGAAGAAAATCCTCGTAAGAATGATTGGATCTGACAACAGATCAAAGCTTTTTGATAAACAGACAGCGAATTGAATTGAGTACGGCAAGCACCATTACTCCGACATCCGCAAATATCGCTATCCACATATTTGCAATGCCCAGAGCACCGAGCAAAAGACAGATAAGCTTTATTCCTATAGATACTCTGATGTTTTCTTTTACAATTCTCAGGCATTTTCTTGATATGCGTATCGCCTTTGCAAGCTTTACCGGGTCGTCATCCATAAGAACAATATCCGCAGCCTCAATTGCAGCGTCAGAACCCATTGCGCCCATTGCTATGCCTATATCCGCCCTTGATAGAACAGGCGCATCGTTTATCCCGTCACCGACAAATACAAGAGTCTCTCCCCTGCCCTTGGCGGCAAGAAGCTCCTCTGTTTTTTCAACCTTATCTGACGGAAGCAGCTCATAATATACCTCATCTATTTTAAGCTTTTCCGCAGTTTCTTTCGCAGCGCCCGAATGATCTCCAGTAAGCATAACTGTCTTTGTAACGCCGCAGGTTTTCAGCCTTTTTACCGCTTCGGCAGATGTCGGCTTTATTACATCAGATATTATTATCCGTCCTATGTATTTATCATTTTCGGCAGCATATACAACAGTACCGCCGCCTTCATATTCGGGGACTTTTATCCCTTTCATATTCATAAGCTTTGCATTGCCTACAGATATCCTGCTGCCGTCTATAACGGCATTTATACCGTGACCGGCAAGCTCCTCAATATTTTCCGCTTTTTTCCTGACATTACTTTTATCGGCTTTTTTTATCGTCATTGCTATAGGATGGCTTGAATACTGCTCTGCGGCAGCTGCAATTGATATAAGCTCATCCTTTTCTATTCCCTGCGGTTCAACGCTTACGACTTCAAACACTCCTTTAGTAAGTGTTCCTGTTTTATCAAATACAACAGTCTTTGTCTTTGACAGCATTTCAAGATAATTTGAGCCTTTTATGAGGATGCCATCTCTGCTTGCGCCGCCGATGCCTGCAAAAAAGCTGAGCGGTATGCTTATTACCAATGCACAGGGACAGCTTATTACAAGGAATGTCAAAGCCCTGTATATCCAGCTTATCCATGCCGGATCTCCTGACAGTATAAGCATATTTATCAGCGGGGGAAATACCGCAAGGGCAAGCGCACCGAATACAACTGCCGGAGTATATATCCTTGCGAACCTGGTTATAAAATCCTCGGAGCGGGATTTCCTGGAGCTTGCATTTTCCACAAGATCAAGTATCTTTGAAACGGTCGATTCCCCGAATTCCTTTGTTGTCCTTATTTTCAGCAGACCGCTCTGATTAATGCATCCGCTTATTACCTCGTCGCCTTCGCTGACATCTCTCGGAAGGCTCTCACCCGTAAGCGCCGCTGTATCCAGTGTTGAACGCCCCTCGGTAACTATTCCGTCGATCGGCACCTTTTCACCCGGCTGAACCACAATAACAGTACCCGGTTCAACCTCATCAGGGTCTACCCTTTCAAGCTTTCCGTCTGTTTCGATATTTGCATAATCGGGACGGATATCCATAAGCTCCGAAATACTTCTGCGGCTTTTTCCAACGGCATAGCTTTCAAACAGCTCTCCTATCTGATAAAAAAGCATAACGGCTATAGCTTCAAGATAGTCGCCCCCAGTCGTGACGGCAATTATCAAAGCGCCTACTGTTGCCAGCGCCATTAGAAAACATTCATCAAAAGGCTGCCTGTTTATAATTCCCTTTCCTGCTTTTATCAGTATATCATATCCGATTATGAGATACGGTATCAGCAGCAGTGCAAATTTTACTATCCCCTCAACCGGCAGCAGCATGAATACTATCATCAGTATAATGCATATTATTATCCGGTATAATTTACTTTTTTGCTTTTTTGTCATAATAAAAACCCCTTACGATTAAAAGATTGTTTAATCGTTGATCGTAAATATAAGCACTCACCAGAGAGTGCTTATATAATGATATCAATAAAAGATCTCGCAGTCAGGCTCGATTTTGCGGCAGGCATTCAGTACTCTTCCCATAACCTCCTGAGGATCTGCACCTTCCTCAAATTCGACCTTCATTTTAAGGGTCATATAGTTCACGACTGCATCCTTGACGCCTTCTGTCTTTTTTGCAGCGGTTTCCATTTTGGACGCACAATTTGCACAGTCCACCTCGATTTTATATGTCTTTTTCATATCTTAACACCTCACTGATAAAATTGATTAAACAATTGTTTAATCGTTAAATTAACTATACCACTTTACTCTCTATTTGTCAATAGAAGTTAATGTAAATATCTGGAGATTTTTTATTTTTTACATATCTTTTTTCATATCTATGATGTATAATAGTATTGATATGTATGCCATATACAAATACTAAAGAAACATAAGGAGAATAACAGTGGAATACGAGATCATAAGCAATTACAGAAAAAACGATGAACTGAGAAGCTCATTCAACAGTCTTGCTGAAAGGACGTTCGGGCTTAGCTTTGAAGGCTGGTACAAAAACGGATTCTGGAACGAAAAATACATACCCTATTCTGTATTGTATGAAGGAAATATTATAGCGAATGTTTCCGTAAATATCATCAACTGCACAGTAAAAGGAAACAAACGCCGATACATACAGCTCGGTACTGTCATGACAGATGAACGTTTCCGCAAGCAGGGACTTTCACGGGTACTTATGGAGAAGATACTTGAAGAATATTCGGAATGTGACGGTATTTTCCTGTACGCAAATGACGAGGTACTTGATTTCTACCCGAAATTCGGCTTTTGTAAGGCTGATGAATACCGTTTCCGTACAGATGTAAACACAGACAGACCTTCATGTGCTGAAATGCTGCCAATGAAAAGCCATGAGGATCATGCAGAATTTCTCAAACTTAAAAGCAGACTGAGCAGCAGAAGTCCTGTTGTTACAGATACCGATGATCTTTTGATGTTTTATCTTTCCCAGTTCATGCAGGAAAATGTGTATAAGATAAAAGGCTCAGACTGTCTGGTTATCGCTGAAATTGAGGATGACGAGCTTACTGTATATGATATCCTTTCAGACAAGCCCGTTGATACATATGAGATATGCTGCTGCTTCGGAAGTGAGATCAAAAAGGCAAACTTTTCATTCATTCCAGAAAACAGTTCTGCACTTAAAAAATATCTCTATAAAGAGGATGACACAACATTTTTTGTCCTTGGCAGCACACTTATAAACGACTTGCCCGATATTCTTTCCTTCCCCGCACTCATACATGCATAAAGTATAATAAAAACCTGAGCCGCCGCACTTTTCAGTTGCGTAGACTCAGGTTTTTTGGTTCGGATAAGATGTATGGGAACATACTCTGTTAATCATGATATGACAATAACGGCATCTCTGAAACCTGCTTTTCAGTGATGCCATTAATTCTTACAGATCGTATTTTTCCATAAGTGAATTGAACTGATTATTATTCCGGAAAAATGATGAATTGATCCATTTACATTTCTTGTTCACATATAGAATTCCTTGTACCATTCTGCAAATTTTCTCAGACCTTCACGAATAGAAGTACTTGGCTTGAATCCGTAATCTCTTTCAAGAGCGTCAGTATCCGCATATGTTATCGGTACATCGCCCGGCTGCATGGGAACAAGCTCTTTATGAGCCTCAAAATCATAATCCTGCGGCAGCACTCCTGCTTTAACAAGCTCTTCTGAAAGTATCTGAACAAAATC
>DEHG01000048.1:0-6705 GCA_002351795.1 Ruminococcaceae bacterium UBA2806
TGCAAGCATTATCTGCCCTGTATTTCATTATTTCTGAATTTTCCAGATATGGAAATGTTGATTTTATTTCCGGATGGTGTTATACTTATACTTGGAGAGTTGTATAAAAACATTGTTTTCAGAGTTGGAATATGCGGCAAAATCCCGCATATGCTGACTGATTGTTTTTACAGGCTTTTTTCGGAAAAATCAACAGATAAAGGATGGTTACAGAATATGAAAATACTTGTAACAGGCGGCGCCGGATATATCGGTTCCCATACAGTAATTGAACTTTTAAATGCAGGTCATGAGGTAGTTATCATTGATAACCTTGTAAATTCAAGCAGGATCGCCGTTAACAGAGTAGAAGAAATAACCGGTGCAAAGATCCCGTTTTATGAAGTCGATATCCGTGACAGAGAAAAACTGGAATCTGTTTTTGCAGATCACAAATTTGACTGCTGTATTCATTTTGCAGGTCTTAAAGCAGTCGGAGAATCAGTTGCATTCCCCTGGGAATATTACGACAACAACATCAACGGTACCCTTGTCCTGTTGGATGTTCTGCGCAAAAACGGCTGCAAAAACATTATTTTCAGCTCTTCGGCAACCGTATACGGTACGCCTGCCGTTATTCCTATCACTGAGGACTGCCCCAAGGGACAGTGTACAAATCCTTACGGTCAGACAAAGTCAATGCTTGAACAGATAATGATGGATATGCAGAAGGCTGATCCCGAATGGAATATTGTTCTGCTCAGATATTTCAATCCGATAGGAGCGCATCCCAGCGGCAGGATCGGTGAATCTCCGAACGGTATTCCCAACAACCTGATGCCGTATATTACACAGGTCGCTGTAGGAAAGCTCAAAGAGCTTGGTGTTTTCGGCAATGATTATGATACGCCCGACGGAACAGGCGTAAGAGATTACATCCATGTTGTAGACCTTGCAAACGGTCATGTAAAGGCATTGCAGGCTATTGAAAACAAATGCGGTCTTGCGATCTATAATCTTGGCACAGGTCAGGGATATTCTGTACTCGATCTGGTCAAGGCTTTTGAAGAGGCGAACGGTATAAAGGTTCCTTATGTCATCAAGCCGAGACGTCCCGGCGATATTGCGACCTGCTATTCTGACCCGTCAAAGGCAGAGAGGGAACTGGGCTGGAAAGCTCAGTACGGAGTTGTTGATATGTGCCGTGATTCTTGGAGATGGCAGAAAAACAATCCGAACGGATTTGAAGGCTGAATATCAGCAGATCGCTTTATATAACTTTATGTCATTACGCCAAAATAAACAGCAGTGGGGCTGCCGCATTATCAGCGGACAGCCCCACTCTTTATTCGTTTTCACTTTCCAGTTCAGTAATATCTATCGCTTTATCGTGCTTTATCGGACGCCATTCGGTCTTTCCAAAGAAAACAAGGAATAATACTATTATAAAACTGAACATATATATCGGGAATGTAAATGAATACAAAACCCGCTTACGTTTCGGACAGTGTATCCTGTCCCTTTCAGTTATCAGTACGGACAGACCCATAATATACATTGTTATATATACTATCGCAATTATTATTCCGTAGAATATCAGATATGGAACAAGATTTGCTCCTGTGCATGCGCCTATTATCATACCTATAATATTTACTATCGCAGCAAACTGGAATATTACCAGCGGAGACATATTCATTGTAAAATCATATACCGCAAATCCGCCCTTTTTGAAAAGTCTTTTCATAAGTCCGGGCCAGTATTCCTTTATCGCCGCAACATTGCCTTTAAGCCAGCGTGTGCGCTGAAATATCGAATCCTCAAGTGACAGCGGCTGCTCATCATAAAGCACCGCATCATGGCAATAGGCGATCTTTTCTCCGTCCTGCATCATTTCAACGGTAAATTCAAGATCCTCGCATATCTTGAACCATTTCCACCCGCCGTATTTTTTCAGCAGCTTGTCGGAAAAAAGATATCCCGTTCCCGATACAAAGCAGCTTGTTCCCAGACGATGACGCACACGGTTAGCATGCTCGCTTTCATACATAAAAAATATTCCGTATGCAGCGCTTATCCAGTTATCACTCAGATTTTTTGCATTTCTGTATCCTGTAACAATATTTACTCCGCTGCTGAATACCTTATTCATTTCCGTTATGTAATTTGTGCTCAGAAGATTGTCAGCGTCAAAAATAAGGTAACCGTCATACTCCTTTTCCGGATAATCCCTTTGAAAATTATCCATAAGAAAACGCAGCGCATATCCCTTTCCTATTTCATCAAGATTATTTCTTTCGTAAACTACCGCTCCATGCCGCCGGGATACCTCGGCGGTAGAATCTGTACAGTTATCGGCTACTACATAGATATCTATAAGCTCCGACGGGTAATCCTGCGCCTTTATGCTGTCGATCAGATGACCTATAACCTTTTCTTCATTTCTTGCGGAGATCATTACCGCATACTTATGAAGCTTTACCTCTTTATATTCAGGGTCACGACCGAACATTCTGATAAACATATATATTACCCTGTAGCTGAAAGCAGCAAGAAATATGATTATCATTACTATATTAAAAACTGTGAGCCATGGCATCTATGCAATGCACTCCTTCCTTATCCTTTAAAAGACAAAAATCTGTCTTTTACATTTTATCATATAATCATTTCCTTTTCAACTGTCTTTGATAATAATTCTTGGTTTGTGTTCAGCAATATACAGTTAAGTTTCAAAAAACGCTTCTATTTTTTCAAACGGGATAAGATTGATAAAGCAGGTGCCTATCTCACGCAGAAAAATAAAGTTCAGACCCTTGCCCGTGCTTTTTTTATCTCCCCTTGTCGCTTTTATAATATCCTCAAAGGAGTATTCTGTTTTGAAGGGCATATCATATTTTTTCAGTAGATTGAATATCCTGTCACAGGTGCCGATCTCGGTTATGCCTTTGTTTTCGGTAACTCCCGTTATCATAAGCGCACCAAGCGCCACAGCCTCTCCGTGAGTCATTCCGCTGTATCCGCTGAGCTTTTCAAGCGCATGACCAAAGGTATGACCGAAATTGAGTATCGCTCTTTCTCCCGTATCACGCTCATCATTTACAACTATATCACGCTTTATAGTTACACATTCATAAATTATATCGTCAATGATATCCCTTGCATTTTCATTCTCAAGCCTTTTAAACAAAGACGGGCTTTTTATGCAGCCGTATTTTATCACCTCGCCCATGCCGTCGTTAAAGAATTTCTGAGGAAGGGTGTCAAGGGTATCGGGGTCGATAAGCACAAGTATCGGCTGCCAGAATGCGCCGACTAAATTCTTGCCGACAGGAAGATCTACTCCCGTTTTGCCGCCTACGGATGAATCGACCTGTGAAAGCAGACTTGTAGGTATCTGCACGAAATCTATCCCTCTCAGATAGCTTGCCGCTGCAAAGCCTGTCATATCACCCGTAACGCCTCCGCCAAGAGCTATGAGCACATCAGTCCTTGTTATATCATGCTCGTAAAAGAAGCTGTACATTTTCTCTATCGTGCAAAGACGCTTTCTTTCTTCGCCGGCTTCAAATACAAATACCGATGTTTCAAAGCCGTTTTCTTTAAGCGAATTTTCCACCCTGTCCGCATAGATCGGCGCAACATTGCTGTCGCTTACGATCACCGCCCTTACAGCGTCTGAACGTTCCCTTATGTACTTTCCTGCCGAGCCGATAATACCATGTTCAATATATATCGGATACGGTCTGCCTGTATTTACATCTACGATCTTCATTCTCCAAGCTCCTCCTTTACCTTGCGGCTCTGTGCTAAAATAGCTTCAAGCTCCTGCCTGTCGCCGCTTTCCACCGCCTGTTTTATCATATTCATATGCTGAGTTATAATGTCTATCTCCTCGATAAGCGGCTGCTTATTTTCGATAAAAAGCTCCGCCCAGAGTTTTTCATTGATATGAGCTACCCTTGATACATCTCTGTAGCTGCCTGCGGAAAAGCCGTTATGATTTTTACAGACGGGACTAAGCACATAGGCGCAGGCTATTACATGAGGCAGCTGTGATGTAAACGCTATCATTCTGTCATGCTCTTCGGGCGTTGAATAAACAATTCTTCCGAAACCTATTTTTCGTGCAAGATCGGAAATAATGCCGACCTCCTTTTCATTGCCTGTACAGGGTATAATTATACAGCTTGCATTGCAGAAAAGATCAGCCTCTGACGCCGCAAAACCGTTTTTTTCCTTTCCCGCCATCGGATGACAGCCTATAAATGTAAATCCGTATTCATTGGAAAGCGCCGTAAGCTCAGGACAGATATCCGATTTGATGCCGGAACTGTCGATCACGATACAGCTTTTCGGGATCAGCTCTGCATTATCTCTGACAAATTTAACGGCAGCCTCAGGAAATGTTCCGAGTATAAGTATATCAGCCCTTTCAAGCGACTTTGTGCTTCCTATCTCATCTATTGCGCCGCAGGCAAGCGCATCTTCAAGAGGCTTGGGGCTGCGGTTTATTCCTATTATGTAATGGTCTGTATATTTTTTGATCGCCTTTGCAAAAGAACCTCCGATTATTCCAAGTCCGGAAATAACTATATTCATTTCACTCATTCCTTTCGATACACAAACAATTTCTGAATTTCCGATATCTGTAATAATTATAACACACTTTATATATAAAATTCTACATACATTTGGAGTTTTTTGATTTTATTTCGTTACTAAATACATCAGCTCGTTATATACGGATACGATATGCTGATATTTCTCACATAACAATAAAAGCAGCGATATTATATAATAATCATCATTATTGTGATACCATGAACAAGGTGCAAAAACACAAAACAAAATACTATGCAATAATTTGTTTATATTCATGATTTTTAATATTTATACATTGTAAATGAATATAATTCATTTACAACAATAAAAAACTATGCTATAATTTATTTACCCGGTGCTGAGGTTCTCCATTTTTGTGTTGATATTCCGTGTGTGTTTGTGTTTTCATTCTCTCCTCAGCATCGGGACTTTTTTAACTTTTTTTAAAAAAGGCTTGCATTTTTATAATCGTTATGATATAATAGTCGAGTACTGAAAAATTTCTTTTGTTTTTCGACCATATGGAGAGTTGTCCGAGCTGGCCGAAGGAGCACGATTGGAAATCGTGTAAACGCTAACCCCGTTTCGAGGGTTCGAATCCCTCACTCTCCGGCAATTGATTGAACAATGAATAGTGATGAATGAATAATTTGTATTGAAGTATGTTTATACATTTCCCGGTTATTCATTATTCACTATTCATTTTTCATTATAACGGGAACACTGTCTTTAAGAGAAGTGTTCCTGTCTTTTTACATAGGGGCATTCCCTCATATACTTTTACAGGCTTCCATAAATTGTTTTTGAGGTGATTTTATATGGGAAATATACTTGACTATATTGATTGGCGAGGAGATATAACCTTTGCCGAAAGACCATTCAATGATGTTGACAATCTCATATTATCGGAGCTTGCATATATCAATATGAAAGATCTGATCGCAGATGACGAATATATAACATTACAGCAGCTTTATGAACGCTGGACAAAATCAGACAATAAGCCGAATATTCCGCTGAATGACCCGACGGAGCTTTTCAAAAAGGCTGCGTCAAGCATCAGATTCAGGAATATCAAGGCAGGACGCTTCTCAGAAATAATCAATACGGAAAAACAGCTTCAGTTTGCGGCTGTCACCTTTATGCCCGGAGACGGCAGCGCATATATCTCATTCAGAGGAACTGATGATACACTGGTAGGCTGGCGGGAAGACTGCAATCTGAGCTTTCTTGCGGAAACGCCTGGTCAGAAGGAGGCTGTAAAATATATAAACGCTATTGCAAAGCAAACATCCTGCCTTATGAGGATAGGCGGTCATTCAAAGGGCGGAAATTTTGCGGTATACGGAGCTGCTTTCTGTGATAAAAACATAAGGGAAAGACTTATAGCCGTATATTCAAACGACGGTCCCGGCTTTAACAGCGCTATAGAAAAAACGGAAGAGTATATTACAATAATCCCGAAGGTCAAAAAAATCGTGCCTGAATCCTCTCTTGTGGGTATATTGCTTCTCAGCTCAGAAAAAAGAAGTGTGGTAAAAAGCACTGCAAAGGGTATTTATCAGCACCACCCTTATACATGGTGTGTGCTCGGAGAAGATTTTATCAGAACAAAAAAGCTTTCTGTGGAAAGCGCTCTTATGGATGAAGCTTTGCGGCAATGGCTGGGCAATCTGAGCAATGAAGAGAAAAAGCTTTTTGTAAACAGCGTTTTTGACTCACTTGAAGCATCGGGAGCGTCAACTCTCGATGAGCTTAATAAAAACAAGCTTGTATCATATAATGCGATCCTGAAAGCCGGCGCTGAATTTCCGGCTGAAAAACGTGCGGAGATCTTCAGAATACTAAAAAGCTTTGCCAAGGCCAGCGGAGAGGTTTTCTTCAACGAGGCTAAAAAAATATTTGAAAAAGCTCTCGATGTCAAGCAGCTTTTGCCCGACAAGCAGGATAAATAATATGATATCAGGAGAAAACAGAAATGAAATATATAATACCTGAATCCGTGAAAGTCCAAAGTAAAAAAGTTTCGCCAGCCTTTTCAAAGGCTGCGGGTGTCCGGTGGACACCTCTGCCGAAGGCAGAAGCACCGACCGAGCCGGCAGGCGAGACTCAGAGCCCCTG
>DEHG01000048.1:6889-8807 GCA_002351795.1 Ruminococcaceae bacterium UBA2806
GCGGGATTGAATAAAGCTGACTGCTGCCGCAAGGCAGCAAAGATTTTTTATGGGATGCTAATACAAATTGCATCTATTGGGTGATAATGTTTTTTCAAAAGAACGTTATTCTGATGCGATATAAATGCATATTTAAAATCGACTTTCACGGATTCAGGTATTTTTTATACTCAGGAATCGCAGTATTTCTTAATTATATTGAAATGACTGTATCTTGACTTCTTGTCAATATGCTCGTTGTCTTCAAGCTCCTTTATCATATTACGCAGCATATCCATATCTGCGCTGCCCTTGTATCTGCTGTCCTTTACAACAAGTCCGAAGGCTGCAAGCAGGGTAATGACAGGCATATTCTTGTTTTTCGCATTTTCAAGGTCTTTTGCTGTTATGACCTTTGTCATGACACAGTTTTCATCCTCGGGAGTTTTATAATGTATCTCTATGAATGCAAATTCATCCTTGTTTTCCTGACTTTCAGTTGTAACATATCTGCTTGAGCTTGTTCTTTCCGCCTTGCCTCTGCTGAACTCTATGAGCGCAGCAACATTATGTCCTGAACCTATGCCGTCAACAGCCTTTTCCGTATCATTGAATTCCTGCTTTGTCAGCACTCTTGCGTCATAGCCTATAAGCCTGTATTTATTTACATAATAGGGATTAAGCTCAACGGATATCTTTACATCCTTCGCCACTGTTACAAGATTTGATACTAATTTCTCCCAGAGATTATCCATAATATCAGCAGGATCTGCAATGAAGGTATAATTGCCGTTTCCGTTTCTTGCAAGGGCTTCCATTTTATTATCCTTGAAATTCTCCCTGCCATAGCCTACGATAGAAAGATAAATACCTGTCTCTCTCTTTTTATAGATAAAATCTGTCAGACCGCTCTCGCCGGTAATGCCGAAATTGAAATCACCGTCCGTAAAGATGAATACACGGTTATTGCCGTCCTTTTCATAATTATCGGAAAGATATTTATATGCATTTTCAAGACCGTCACTGCCATTTGTGCAGCCTCCTATGCCGTCAATGGAAAGGATAGCCTTTACACATTCGCCCATATCACCGCAGTCCATTTTCTTTACAACTGTAACAGTTTCGTCAGAATAAGCTATTATCGACATAAAGTCGCCTTTTTTCATCTTGCTTACTATAGCAGCCAGCGACATCTGGGTAAGCACCCAATTATCCGTCATACTTCCGGAGACGTCAACCAAGAACGCTAAATTCTGCTTTACCTTTTTCGGTGATTTTCTGCCCTTGAGCCCTACCATCAGCAGCTCACTTTCCTCGTTCCAGGGACAGCTCCCATGCTCGAATCTAAGAGAAAACAGCTCGTCATCTTTCGGAGATTTCATCTTATATTTATAGGAATTGATTATCTCCTCGATCCTGACAAAGCTCTTATCTATCTGTTCTCTCTGTATTATCTTATCCCTCAGATATGACCATGAAGCAGTATTGACATTTGCGGAAAATATCATCTGCGGTCGGTCAAGAGTTCCTGTTTCTTCTATTTCGGATACTGCCTTTGTTTCCGCAGTATTGAATTCAGGCGGTTCGGCGGAAACCATAGGCGCAGACATCATAGGCATAGCCATTCTCATCATTTCGGGTTGTCCCGGCATAGGTGCAGGCATACCGGCGCCCATCATACATGAATCCATAAGAACAGTTGATCCGAGAAAAGCTCCTGATTCAACAGGGGCGCTTTTTCTTCTTGCAGCGTTTTTAAAATTCAACTCAACCGGCGCTGGGCGTCTTTTTCTGTAAAAGCACCAGTCATTTCTGTAGGGCGAGTTTTCCGTAACGACTATTTCAGCTTTGAAGCATGATGAGCTAAGCTTTTTAGCCTGTTTTTCGCTGTATCCGAGACTGATATAAAATTCATACATTTCATCATATTGTTCCTTAC
>DEHG01000048.1:8830-9245 GCA_002351795.1 Ruminococcaceae bacterium UBA2806
ACACATTTCAATAATATACTCACTTTTTCCGAATAGTTTTGACATTTTTCGCTGCCTCCCGATCTTTTTTAATTTTTCAGAGATAAACTTAATGTATCATAAGCAATATATTAATGCTATTATATCACAGTTATAACAATATTTCTATAATTTGTGCAAAAAATATTATTTTTATACCTTGTTTCCATCCCGATTTTAAAAATTAAAATACAGAAAACACTTGCAAAATCATAACTTATATGATAGAATAGTAAAGATGATTATGGAGGTTAATGTTGAGTGGGCGCCGGTCAAAAGCCGGTGCCGCTTTTTAATTTATGCTTTGAGCCTATATGCAGGCTCCAGGCTTTCTCGGAGGTATTTATATATGTCAAAAAAGAAAGGCGGCAATACAGTCGCTGATGTGTCCGGACTG
>DEHG01000048.1:9310-9648 GCA_002351795.1 Ruminococcaceae bacterium UBA2806
CCGATCATCAATGATCTCGGGCTTGAACTCTGGGATGTGCGCTATGTCAAGGAAGGCGCTCTGTGGTATCTCAGGATATTTATTGACAAGCCCGAAGGTATTACAATCGAGGATTGTGAAAACGTTACAAGGGCAATTGATGAACCGCTTGACAAGCTTGATCCGATAGAGGGCAGCTACACTCTTGAGGTATCCTCGCCCGGTATCGAAAGAGAGCTTGTCCGTGATGAACATTTCGATCAGTTCCTCGGTGCGCCTGTAATGATAAAGCTGCACAAGCCGCTTGAGGACGGTACAAAGGAGCTTAAAGGAACTCTTGTATCCCACGACAAGGACAG
>DEHG01000146.1:0-263 GCA_002351795.1 Ruminococcaceae bacterium UBA2806
AAATTATCAATATTATTTATTGTCGCACCCGAGGCATGATAGTTTCGGGTGCGAAATTTAAATAACTATAGCTTTGCGGCTCAGGAGGATATTCCCGTGTTTGTCTTATCGGCGAGCAGAGGAATGTTTTTCATTGCCTGTATTCAGGAGGTGTGATATTATGAAGTTTACGATGAGATCATTATTTAGTTTATCGGAAGAGGATAAAAGAGAAATACTTGAAGCTGTTGCTCCGTCTGCTCCGCCGGAGGATTTTATTATGA
>DEHG01000146.1:433-782 GCA_002351795.1 Ruminococcaceae bacterium UBA2806
AGCTTAAAAGAATAAATGAAAAGCAAACTGTTATAGCTGGAATGCCGTCTGTTACTGTACCTGATGATAAAAAGTTCGTATCTATGTTTATATCAGATGAAGCAAGAAAACGTGACTTTTTTTGGTGGCTCCGCTCTGCTGTCGGAAACCGGAATTTCAGTCGTGTCAATGTGGACGGCTCCGGTAACTTTGAATTTGCCAACTATCCGGGCGGTCTGGTTCTGGGCTTCTGTACATGATCTCAGATCTGAACAAAAAGCAGAAGTTTTTGGAAAGGGGTTTGGGGAATAACCCTTTTCTCGCCAGAAAAGGGTTTTCCCCAAGAGAGGAAGCGGGATATGGGAAGACA
>DEHG01000146.1:887-3916 GCA_002351795.1 Ruminococcaceae bacterium UBA2806
GCTTTATGCATGTCGGCAATCTCAGAACGGCACTCTATGAGTACCTTATCGCAAAATCCCTCGGCGGTGATTTTGTGCTGAGAATTGAGGACACCGACCAGGAAAGAAAGGTCGAGGGCGCAGTCGATATCATCTATAATACGATGAAGTCTGCAGGACTAAAGCATGATGAGGGTCCCGATGTGGGCGGCGATTACGGCCCGTATGTGCAGAGCGAAAGAAAGGATATGTATATGCCCTACGCTCAGCAGCTTATTGACAGCGGTCATGCATACCGCTGCTTCTGTACAAAGGAAAGACTAGACGGTCTGAGGGCAAACAGCGATGACCCCGGTGCAGGCTATGACAGACATTGCCGTAACCTGACCGATGAGGAAATACAGCAGCAGCTTGATAATGGTACGCCCTTTGTTATCCGTCAGAAAATGCCGCTTGAGGGTACGACAACCTTTGAGGATGCGGTTTACGGTACAATTTCCGTTGATAATGCCGAGCTTCAGGATCAGATACTTATAAAAGCCGACGGCTACCCCACATATAATTTCGCAAACGTTATTGACGACCATACGATGAATATAACCCATGTCGTAAGGGGCAGCGAGTACCTCTCTTCAACACCGAAGTACAATCTTCTTTATGAAGCTTTCGGCTGGGAGATACCTACATATATCCATCTTCCGCTTATCATGGGCAAGAATGATGACGGCTCTATCTCAAAGCTTTCCAAGCGTCACGGCGCAACAAGCTTTGAAGACCTTGTAAAAGCAGGCTTCCTGCCCGAGGCTATTATAAACTATATTGCGCTTTTAGGCTGGGCGCCGAAGGATAACAGGGAAATGTTCACTCTGAGCGAGCTTGTGGAGAACTTCTCGATCGACGGCATAAGCAAATCCCCCGCAGTATTCGATTATGATAAGCTTGAATGGTTCAACGGCGAATATATAAAGGCAATGACAGTCGAGCAGTTTGCCCAGGTCGCAGAGCCGTATTTTAAACAGGCTCTGGGCGATAAAGAGTTTGATTATATAAAGCTTGCATCTATTTTACAGCAGAGAACAACACGCCTTACTCAGATACCCGAAAAGATAGCCTTCTTTGCCGATCAGCCGGAATATGACAAGGAATTGTTTGTCAATAAAAAGAGCAAGACAAATCTTGATAATGCGCCCGGACTTCTTAAAGCCGGCATAGAAGTGCTTGAAGCCCTGACAACATGGGATCATGACAGCATACATGATTGTCTTATGGGTCTTGCAAAGGCGCTTGAGGTCAAGAACGGTACTGCAATGTGGCCTGTAAGAATTGCCGCATCAGGTATGACTGTAACACCCGGCGGTGCAGTTGAGATACTTGATATCCTCGGCAGAGAGGAATCAATGAAAAGACTGTACAAGGGACTGGAAAAGCTCAAAGGGTAAAGAAGCTCAAAGTTCAAAGAATTGTGTCTCAGAGATTGTAGTTGTAAGTCTTTAGTAAACTGTCAACTATTGGTATAAATAATTGAAGGAGTAAAAGAAAATGGCAGAGGAGATCAAAGCCGCAGAAAATGTAGGCGGCAACTTTATTGAAAATTTTATAATCGAGGATACCGCTCCGGGCGGAAATTATGAGGGTAAAAAAGTCCATACACGTTTCCCGCCCGAACCTAACGGTTATCTTCATATAGGTCATGCAAAAGCGATCTGCATAAACTTTGGCACGGCTGAAAAATTTAATGGTATCTGCAACCTCAGAATGGATGATACCAACCCGACAAAAGAGGACGTTGAATATATCGACGCTATAAAAGAGGATATAAGCTGGCTCGGTTTCCACTGGGACGACAGATTCTATTTTGCATCTGACTATTTTGAGCAGATGTATGAATTTGCAGTGGAGCTTATCAAAAAGGGACTTGCCTATGTCTGTGAGCTTACACCAGAACAGATGAGGGCTAACAGGGGCGATCTTACAACTCCCGCAACAAGCCCCTACCGTGACAGACCTATTGAGGAAAGCCTTGATCTTTTTGAACGCATGAAAAACGGCGAATTTGAAGAGGGTACAAAGACTTTAAGAGCTAAGATTGATCTTGCAAGCGGCAATTTCAATATGCGTGACCCGGTGATCTACCGTATCAACAGGATTCCTCATCACAGAACAGGAAATGACTGGTGTATCTATCCCATGTATGACTTTGCACACCCGATAGAGGATGCTATCGAGGGTATCACACATTCACTCTGTACGCTTGAATTTGAAGACCACAGACCGCTTTATGACTGGGTGATCGACAATATTACAGCGCCTGCAAAGCCGAGACAGATAGAGTTTGCAAGACTTGGGATCAATAATACTGTAATGAGCAAGAGAAAGCTCCGTCAGCTTGTTGAGGACAGCTATGTAAACGGCTGGGACGACCCGAGAATGCCTACACTCTGCGGTCTGAGAAGACGCGGATATACCCCTGCTTCAATACGCAGCTTCTGCGAAAAAATAGGCGTTTCAAAGACAAACAGCGTTGTTGAATACAGCTTCCTGGAGCATTGTCTCAGAGATGATCTTAATATGAATGCAAGGCGTGTAATGTGTGTTACCGATCCCGTCAAGCTCGTTATCACAAACTATCCCGAGGGTCAGACGGAAACCTTTGAGGTCGAGAATAACCCGAACAGGGAAGAGGACGGCACAAGAACTATCACCTTCGGCAGAGAAGTCTGGATAGAATCCACCGACTTCCTTGAGGAAAAAATAAAGGGATATAACCGTTTCTATCCCGGAAATGAAGTCCGCCTTAAATCCGCATATATCGTTAAATGTACAGGCTGCAAAAAGGACGAAAACGGCAAGGTCGTTGAAGTGTATGCAGAATATGACCCCGAAACAAGGGGCGGCGATACTCCCGACGGCAGAAAGGTAAGAGGTACTGTTCACTGGGTAGATGTAAATAACTGCCTTGATGCAGAGGTCAGACTTTATGATAATCTTTTCACAGACCCGGAGCCTGATGTCGGTGATAAGAATTTCCTTGACTACATCAATCCCGACAG
>DEHG01000146.1:3968-7406 GCA_002351795.1 Ruminococcaceae bacterium UBA2806
CTATCAGTTCATGCGTCTTGGCTATTTTTGTCTTGATAAGGACAGCAGACCCGATGCGCTTATCATTAACCGCAGCGTATCATTGAAGGACGGCTTTAAGAAAAAATAAATGAGGTCATAAAAATGCAATTGCCAAGGATCATTGTCAACAGAAAAGCTGCATTAATATTATTTATAATAGGACTTATGCTTTGTGTGCTTCCCGAGCTTATCGGTGTATCCGCTGTAGCCGCAAAGCCGTTTCTTCACAGCCTGACGGAAATACCCGTTCCCGATATGCTGGCGCTGCCGCTGATTTTTGGCATACCTGCCGCAATGATAGGATTTTGCACAAAACGAAAATACAATGCGGCAATATACGGCGCCTGTCTCGGGCAGTGTCAGTTTCTTCTTCCGTTCATACTGTATTTTCTGCTGACGCCCGATGCGGATGCGCTTGAGGTATTCTGGAGAATGTGCTGCGGTATGCCGCTTACAGCTTCGGTAGCAGGGGCAGTTTATACCCTCAGACAGCTTAAAATATCCAAGAAATAGATTTGCCCGGTTTATGACGGGCAGGAGGAGGTCAAGCAAATGAAAAATACTAGCGCAATAATCCTTGCCGGCGGCGAGGGTAAAAGAATGAAGTCAAACCGTCCGAAGGTTCTCAGCGAGGTAATGTTTCAGCCTATGATAAAATGGGTTATCGACGCTGTGCGTATGGCGGGGATAGAGGATATATGTGTTGTAACAGGCAGCAAACGTGAATTTGTTGAAGAATATCTCAAAACACTTCCGTTTGAAGTGGAAACTGTATTCCAGCCTGAAAGACTGGGTACTGGTCATGCCGTTATGATGGCTGTTCCTTTCCTTGAAAAGCACAGGGGCAGCGATGTACTTATCCTGAACGGTGATGCGCCTTTTATCGGCGTGGATACGATACGCAATGCATTTGTCGTTCAGAATTCGTCAGGGGAGATCGATCCGGAAGTATTTGACTGGGAAGCGCCGAGAAAAATTTCCGAAAATCGCGGATGTACCGTTATTTCGGCAGAGGTCGAAGATCCTACAGGATACGGACGTATTGTGTATGAAACTGATGCGGAGGAGTTTTTCCACCTCAGCACACTTAAAGCTATTGTTGAGGAAAAGGAAGCGACTGATGAGATCAGAAAGATCAAAGAGGTAAATTCCGGCGCATACTGGTTTGATGCAGATACCCTGCTTGACGCTCTCGGAAAGTTACAGAAAAGCTCAAAGACGGGTGAATATTACCTTACCGATACTATAGAGATAATCAAAAACAGCGGAAGTGCTGTATTGGCATATAAGGCAAAGAATGCTGATTCAGTCCTTGGCGCAAATGACTGCATACAGCTTGCACAGCTTAACGAGATCGCAAGGATGCGTATTATAAGAGAGCTTATGAAAAACGGTGTTAATATTCCGTGTACAGACGGCGTTATGATAGGGCGTGATGTCACTATTGCACCAAACACAACTATACTTCCCGCTTCTGTAATAAGGGGCAAAACAGATATCGCTTCATTCTGTGAGATAGGTCCTGCTGCTGTTATTGATGATTGCAGTATCAGTCAGGGCAGCTGCATAGCTAATGCAGTACTTAAAAACCAGAATATATAAAGGATATATATGGAAAATGTGCTACAAAATACTATTTGTTATTTGTGCATAATAAATTATAAATATTATGATTTTTCGGGTGTTTGCATAAAAGATACAAAAATGCCTTAAAAACCGTCTTTGTTTGATAAAAACTTGATTTTTTTTGATGAACGTATTAAAATAGTATGTGAAAAAAGGTTCGTGCAGACGGACACAAAATATAATATTGGGGGAAATATAAAATGACTTTTCACGGCAAGGACATTAAGATCTTTACCTGTAATTCCAACAAGCCGGTAGCTAAGCAGATAGCTGATGCTCTTGGTATCCCGGTCGGCAAGTCTGAGGTCACCAGTTTCAGCGACGGCGAGATAGCAGTATCTCTTCATGAATCCGTAAGAGGTTCTGAATGTTTTATAGTTCAGTCTACCTGTGCGCCGGTAAATGATAATATCATGGAGCTGCTCATAATGATAGACGCAATGAAGCGAGCTTCTGCTGCCAGAATTACAGCGGTTATCCCTTATTTCGGATATGCCCGTCAGGACAGAAAGGCTAAGGCAAGAGATCCGATCTCTGCAAAGCTTGTTGCCGATCTTATCACAAGCGCAGGCGCAGACAGAGTTCTGACAATGGATCTTCATGCAGCTCAGATACAGGGCTTTTTCAATATCCCGGTAGATCATCTTGTAGGCGCACCGATCCTTGCTAATTATTTCAAGAAAAAAATCGGAGATAATCCCGATGATTATGTAGTTGTTTCTCCTGATCTTGGTTCCGTTACAAGAGCAAGAAACTTTGCTACACGTCTTGGCTGTACTATAGCTATTATTGACAAGCGCAGACCGAAGGCAAATGTTTGCGAGGTAATGAGCATTATCGGCGATGTAAAGGATAAGAAGGTCATTCTCGTTGACGATATGATAGATACAGCAGGTACTCTTTGCAATGCTGCTCAGGCATGTATTGAAAGAGGCGGCGCTACTGAGGTTTATGCAGGCGCTACACATGCCGTTCTTTCAGGTCCCGCAATTGAGAGGATCAGAAACAGCGTTCTCAAAGAGGTCGTTCTTCTTGATACCATTGCAATTCCCGAGGACAAGTATCTTGATAAGTTTACAACATTGCCTGTTGCTCCCGTATTTGCAGAGGCTATAGACAGGATCTATGAGGATAAGCCTGTTTCAACTATTTCCGTATGATAATAAAAAAGCCGCTTCCGTTCTGATCACGGAGGCGGCTTTCTGATTATATTTTTGTCGATTCAGCGTGAGTTTTTAAGATCATCAATGAGCTGCTGCAGATGGGTGAGTTTATCATCACTCAGTCCGGTTATTTCAAGATATTTGCGTTCGTCAAGACCTAAAAGGGAATCTGTGCTTACGGAGAAAAAACGGGCTATTTTGACTAACATATCAATAGAGGGCTGGATATTGTCATTTTCCCGGTTTGATACTGCCTGTTTGCAAGATCTGCCTGTGTGATACCACGGCAGAGTCTGAGCCGTTTAATTCTTTCACTGAGCATATACATCACCCCGGTCAACTTATACAATGCTATTGTATAAGAATTAATTGACATTTTCAGAATACTAATGTATATTAATATCAGACAAATATTATTTTAATGAAATATATTGTTAAAAAGAAATTAATGTCTGAGAAAAATAATATAAGGTATATGTACGTGAATATAATTATACTACATAATGCAGGGCTTTTTTGCAGAAAAACAGGAGAAAACAAGTTTATGATATTCTGCACATATAATATGTTGTTTCGTATAATTGTATAACAAGTAAGAAATAAATAGTATATTATGATGAAAAAAATG
>DEHG01000146.1:7440-7658 GCA_002351795.1 Ruminococcaceae bacterium UBA2806
GATTTTTTATAGTTTTGTTATAATAGTTCTATTGACAGCGGTAACGTTATGTGATATATTATATATATTGAGGTGAAATGTTTAAATTAATCGTCGTATTTACCATTTTGCTTACATCTTAAATTTATATATCTTTCCCAAAAAGGTCTGTACGATCCCCTTCGTACAGACCTTTATCCCTGCAAAAAAACTTGTATATTTAATAAACAAGCCCCCGG
>DEHG01000146.1:7765-16618 GCA_002351795.1 Ruminococcaceae bacterium UBA2806
GAATAATGAATAACGAATAATACAAAAATGCTCTGTGAATAATTCGTTCTTCACTATTCATAATTCACTGAACCCCTGAAATGAAGCATAGGGGATATATATGCCGGTGACCGGACTTGAACCGGTACGGTATCAACTACCGAGGGATTTTAAGTCCCTTGCGTCTGCCTATTTCGCCACACCGGCGTATGTCAACGTTAATATTATAACACAGCTTTGATCAAAATTCAATAGTTTTTTTATAGGATTTATTGACCTGTAAAAGAGTACGGGGGCAGCAGTACTGTCCCCGGAACTATCTTAATCATTGTTTTCGATTTTCAGAAGATAAAGCTTGTCCTTTACGCTGAAGCCCGATTTGCCCCAGAGAGCAACAGCTGATTTGTTGCCGACATGAGTGTAAAGTATCGGTGTAAGTCCGCTTTCCCTGATCTTATTGAGGGCAAAGATGCACATTTTATATCCGTAACCCTTGCGGCGCTCATCTTTAAGAACGGCAATGGATTTGATCCTCAGATACTGCTCGGTCTTTCCGCCGATAACAGCATTTGCAACTATTTTTCCATTCTTGACAAGACCGTACATTTCCATATTAAGGTATTCGTTTACCTTGCGCTCGAATTTTTCTGTCCAGCGGAATTCCTCTTTAAGTGCGTCATAGTAATCAAAAACCAATTTCTTATGCACTTCATTGTTCTTGTCGATATGAAGTATCTCTTCATCGCTTTCGAGTACAGGCATATTTGCGCCGTCTTTTTTGTTGTAGATGTAAACAGCAAGTGAAAATTCGTCCTTGACGCTGTAATTTATCTCAAGCGTTGTAAGGGCGTAAAGATCGGAGAAGGTAGTGGATACTTCCTCCTTGAGATAGATCTCAGCCTTCGGGATATTGCAGTCACGCAGGAAACGGCAGATATCAATGAGCTTGTTTGTATCGTCTTTTATTGCGTCGGCAGTCCAGAGCCATATGCGGGGACTGTTATTTGAAAAGAGTATTATAACGTTTTTGTGATCGGAATATATCTTGCAGTTGGGGGCAGTCCTTGCCGATTCAATGGTATTGAAAATAATAGCGTCAGAGATGTACTCCTTATTGTTGAAGATCTCATCGTTTCCGGAAATCTGTTCAAATTTAGTAGCCATAAAAAAACCTCCGTACAGGTGCATATTGTTCTCATACGACAGATCATACTCAAACGGAGTCTTTGAAGAATAATTTCAGAGATCGTCCAGATAAAGAACAGTCTGTCAGTATGATATTATTTTAAACTATTTTAGCGTTTTTTGCAATATCTTTATATATGCTTTTTTAGATTTTATGTATTTTATTTAACATTTCAGGCAATCAGACAGCTGTTCTTAACCTGAATGCAGTTTATAGATCAAATAAAAGTGTATCTATGTTTAATATTATAGGAAATGTAACCGGAAAAAGTCGCAAGGTGTGAAAAATTAAAAAGATTTGCAGAAAAATATATTTGATTTTTTATCTGAATAGTGTATAATTGATATGTATGCGAAAATATCGAACGATTATTACACGATGAAAAGAAAAGAGAAAAAGGAGAAAAGAATATGGTCAAACAAAAATTGCTTGTGATCAATCCGGAAGGTCTTCATCTTCGTCCGGCGGGAGTATTCGCTCAGGAAATGGACAGATTTAAATGTGATATAACCATACGTTATAAAGGCACAAGAGTAAATGCAAAAAGTCTGCTGAGTATTCTTGCAGCCTGCATAAAGTGCGGAAGTGAAATAGATATCGAATGTGATGGTCCGGATGAGCTTGAAGCAATAAATAAGGCTATAGAGCTGATCGAAAGCGGTTTTGAAGGAGTCTGATTATATGGTCAGAGGAACAGGAGTTTCGGAAGGCATAGGAATAGGCTTTGTTCATATATTAAAGGAGCAGAAGCCTGTTTTTGAAAGGCACAGTATAACAGATGTTGAAAAAGAGCTTGAAAAACTGAGAAATGCAGTTGGCAGCTTTGTAATATCTACTGAAAAGCTTGCCGAAAAGCTCAAAAATGAAGCGGGCGAAAAGGAAGCCGATATACTCAATGGTCATATAATGATAATGAAGGATCCTGTGCTGACCTCAGAGATAGAAAAGCTGATACAGGGCGGAGAATGTGCAGAATCAGCCGTGGAGCAGATATGCAATATGTTCATCAGTGTATTTTCCGCAAGAGATGACGAGCTTACAAGACAGCGTGCCGCAGATATGGAGGATCTGAAAGACAGACTCATAAAGCATCTCATAGGTGCGGATGATATTCAGCTTTCAACTTTGCCGCCTGATACGATCCTTTGTGCAAGGGAGCTTACTCCGAGCATGACGGCAGGCATAGATAAGGAGCATATTGCGGGGATCATTACAGAAAAGGGAGGAGAGACCTCTCACTGTGCGATAATAGCAAGAGCCTGCGGCATACCTGCGGTATCAGGGGCTGAAGGTATAATGCAGCTTGTTCATGACGGTCAGAAGGCAGTTATAGACGGGGCGACAGGAGAGATAATACTTTCTCCTGATGAAGAAACGATGGAGCTTTGCCGTGAGAAAAAGGCGCAGTATGATGAAAGTGTCAGTATTCTCCGCAGCTACAAAGGCAAGCCTACTCTGAATTCTGACGGGGAAAAATACAGTGTTCTTTGCAATGTGGGAAACGCTGAGGATATAGATAAGGTACTCAGCGGCGACGGCGAGGGGATAGGACTGTTCAGGACGGAATTTCTTTTCATGGACAGGAAAAAATCACCCGATGAGCAGGAGCAGTTTGAGGTATACCGTACTGCCGCATTGAAGATGCAGGGCAGACCTGTTATAATCAGGACAATAGATATAGGCGGAGATAAGGATATACCGTATATGGAGATGGATGAAGAGGATAACCCTTTTCTCGGACTGCGGGCTGTAAGGTACTGCATGAAGCATCCCGATATACTTCATGAACAGCTCAGAGCCATACTCAGGGCATCTGCATTCGGAGATGTAAAGATACTTGTTCCAATGATTGCGGATATTGGTGAATTGAGATTTGTCAGGAATATGACCGAGGATATAAAAAAACAGCTTTCCGCAGAGGGGAAAGCATTTAACGAAAACATAGAAACAGGCGTAATGATAGAGACGCCCTCGGCATGCCTGATCTCAGATATTCTTGCAAAAGAAGCGGATTTTTTCAGCATAGGTACAAACGATCTTATACAGTATACAATGGCGGCAGACAGAGGTAATTCTGATGTTTCATATCTGTATTCTGTTTTCAAGCCGTCCGTATTAAGGGCGATAAAATATACTATAAGCTCGGCAAAGGCGGCAGGAATACCTGTTGAGATGTGCGGAGAAGTTGCTGCAGACCGGCTTATGACTCCGCTGCTTATATCATTCGGGCTTGATTCGTTCAGTGTAAGTCCGTCTTCGGTGCTTGCGATACGAAGGGAGATCTCATTATACACAAAAGAAAAAGCCGACAGGATAGCGGAAGCTGTTATGCAGATGTCATCATCAGAAGAAATAAAAGAGTATTTGGTTCAGAATAATAATTAAGCAGAAGGAAATAAAGAAAAGCTTTGCAGTTGATCACAATGATTACTGCAAAGCTTTAATATTTTCCATGATCCGTGTGAGTTTCACGGATTCAGGCTTCTGTAATACCGTTAGCAAGAAATGCAGCAGCCCTGTCCCGGCAGGTTCCGCATTTTCCACATGGACGATCGCCGCCCTCGTAGCAGCTCCATGTCATTTCATATGGTACGCCAAGCTCCAGACCTGTCTTTACGACCTGAGCTTTGTTCATGCCGATAAAAGGCGCTGTTACGGTCAGGATGTTTCCGCTGCCAATGTATATTGCGCTGTTGATAGCATTGTTGAATTCTTTGCTGCAATCGGGATATGCATTTCCGGCGGCATCGTCCATATGAGCACCGTAATATATTTCTGTGCAGCCGTTTGAAAGCGCAATGCTTGCGGCTGAGGATAAAAACAGACCGTTGCGGAAGGGGACATATGTGGAAACAGGCGCACCGTTTGTTTTTTTGAGCTGGGCTTCATAGCTTTCTTCGGGAATATCCTGCTGTGAGCCTTTTAGAAGGGAGCAGTCCGAATCCTCGAAGATCCTGGTAAGATCAAGCTGTTTAAGCCTGACATTATAGTAAGCGGCAATTTTTTTTGCCGCTTCTATTTCCTTGTCATGCTTCTGTCCGTAATATACAGACAGTGCAAGTACCTCGTCATTTCCGTATTTTTTTATTGCAAGGGCAAGACAGGTCGTGCTGTCCACACCTCCGCTGAATAATACCAAAGCTTTCATTAATTATACTCCTCTTTTTTGCGGATCCCATATGTATTTATGCATTTGCAGCTGTAAACGCACATACTTCATATGTCGGTCGATCATGAATTTTACCATATCCGCAGTATCAATGCCGCCGAAAACAGGGCTGAAATAAATATGACATTTTTCTTCAAGATCAAATTCATTTATAATCTGAACAGCTCTTTCAAGATCCTCCTGAGTACCCGATACAAATTTGACGGTATCATGAATATTCAGCAGTCTGAAATTGTCGGTACACATATATTTTTCCATGCCGCTTGACGGGAGCTTGTAGTCCATTGTAAAGACGGGACGGTAATGCATCTGTGCAAATTTTTTCAGCGGTATGCTGCCGTTTGTTTCGATCTCAACACGCATACCGTTTCTGATAAGCATTTTTATGAGTATTTCAAGATCATCCTGCAAAAGCGGTTCGCCGCCTGTAAGCGTTACATTTTTAACGCCTGAACTGACAGCCCACTCTGTAAGGTACTCAGCCGATGCTATCTGAGCCTTTGCCGAAAAGCTGTTTGCCCAGCGTGTGTCACAGTATGAACATTGCAGATTGCAGCCCCTGAATCGTATAAAAGCGGCAAGCTCTCCGGTATGGGCGCCCTCGCCGTTAATGCTTATGAATTTTTCCATTATTGGGTACATTTTGATCCTCCTCATAGACGGCGCAGTTTTCAGCCGTTTCATATACAGCTACCGAGCAGACAGGTATTCCTTCGCCTTGCAGAATTTTGTAAAAATGCTTTGCAAGATTTTCGGCTGTAGGTCTGAACGGAAGCTCTGTTATGCTGAAGCCTTCACCGGCAAGCGCCTGTAAGGTAATATCACACAGCGAACCCTTTTCGATAATAAGAGTATGGTCATAGCTTTCGGCAAGCGCTCTGACTGTTTTTTTCAGATCACCGAAATCTATCAGCATACCCTTTTTGCAGCCGCTTTCAATAAGATTGTTTCCTGCGGCAGAGACAACGAGCTTCCAGCAATGCCCGTGAATGTTTGAGCATTTGCCCTCGTAGCCTTTCAGAAAATGGGCGCTGTCGAAGGTCGCTTCCGTTTTTAGAATATACATAATTACACACCTTTGGGGATATTGTTACAAAAATAAAAAGCGTCTGCAAAATAGACAGACGCATCCATATAAAATAAAAGGGCAGATAATACCCCTTTATGCGGCAATATAAGCCGTGAAAAACTGAGGATGCCCTGGTTTTGTTTAACGACAGGATGGCGCAAACGAACTGTCGGGAAAAACGATTTCCTGTAAGCTTTATTATAATCCTTTATTATTATATTGTCAACCGATTAAGTCAGTAAATTACAGAAATGATTTTTTACATTGCTGAATGAAAAGTGCTATGACGGTGATAACAAGCGTAGCAGTTATACAGACTTCAATGACACTGAAAGTCGGACGTAAGGGCAAAAAGTCTGTCCTTTCACATTTTCGTTATGCCCGTTCACGGAATCATATCGACCCGCTTATCATTCCTACCGGTTCAGAGAGATGATAAGCGGGTCTTGGTTGTTATTTCATTTCGTACTTTTCAATTTTACACTGATGTACTCTTGTCTTTTTATCATAGTTGATACCAACAAGCAGAAGATTGCCTTTATACTCTTTCAGTGCATCAACATACCCCTTATCCTTGATTTGACCGATTGCCCCTTCGGCACTTTTATCCCACTTCAATTCAACTATCATGGCAGGAACATCAGTTGACCTTTTCGGGATAAATACCATATCCGCAAAACCTTCACCTGTCGGCAATTCCCTGATAACCGTATAATCCTTTGCGGCACTGTAATAGGCAAGCATAATGATACTGGAAAGAGAAATTTCATTGTTATAGACAAGACTCGATGAATTGGCTGTGTGGACATCGTGTATCATTTTTGCCACTTTATCTTCTTCCATTGTCCATGTTGCTTTCAGTAACTTTTCGGAATCTGTGATGGCTTTGTAAACTTCGTCCCAGCCATCTGCTTTTACTGCTCTTACCATTTCGGAACGAACTTCACCGTTTGGAATATACGCTTCTTCATTTGCTCTGTCATAAGCCAAATATCCGAGATGGATCAACAAAGTTATAATGTCATCAGCACTCTTAAAAGATGTCATATCATTCTGGAATGTATCCGAGTCTATTTTGCATCTTTTTCCGGCTAACATATCCACTATTTTTTGTTTAAGACCGTCAAAATTCATTGCGATATATGACTTCAATAACTCATAGGTCTCTGTTTTTGTCCAGTAGTTATTAAATTCCTCATTGGTTATTGCTTCTACCACAGAATTAGGACAGTAGATATGCTTTGCTTTTCTGAAGGAATACCCATCATACCACTGTTTCATATCATCAAAAGATATATCATATTTCTCGCACAGCCATTGAACCTCTGTTTCAGTAAATCCGAAGTATTCAGCCATACCCATAGGATTCAGCATAGTAAACTCACGAAAATTATTCAGAGCAGACTGTGTGCCGTATTTCTTGATGGGGAGTATGCCCGTGATGTAAGCAAGAGCAACAAATCTGTCGGCTACTGCTCCCTTAAACAGCCCACGAAGCAAATCTATATATTCTTCCTGCAATACCTGATTGTTTTTATCCTCACGGAAAATACAGTCCCATTCATCAATAATAATAACAAACTTTCGCTTTGTTCGGTCATTGATTCTTGCAAGAACCGCTGGCAAAGAAACATCATCATCTGCCACACAGTCTGCAAACTCATTCCTTAATTCATCAATCACAAGACTTTGTATATACGGTATGATCTGTGTGTCTTTTTTGACTTTTTTCTTTGCAAGTGCATCCCCGTACATCCAACGCAAGTCCATGAAAATAACATCAAATTGATTCAAGTACTTTTTAAATGATGTATACCGGGCAATTTTTAATTCGGAAAATAATTCTTCTGAATCACAGCCATTACTATAATAAGCCGCAAGAGTTTCAGCCGCTATTGTTTTGCCAAATCTTCTGGGTCTGCTTGAGGCAATATAAGGTCTTATCTCTCCAATATAGTTGTTTGTAAAATTAACAATCCCTGTTTTATCAACATACAACTTGGAGTGGGAAATAATCGAAAAGGTATCATTACCAGGATTAAGATAAATTCCCATAAAATTCGCTCCCTTCTTGTAACTCTATTTTAATCATACCATAAAGTCTGCTGAAATTCAACACAGACAAAAAATAAAAGCGGAAATCAAACTCTCTGCACAAAAGTCCTATTCCCGCTTTTCTATCTACTTCCTTTGGATTTCCACCTGTGTACCCGATTTGAATTCAACAACCAACCTATCCTCGTAAACCGTTATGCTTTCAACCAATAATCTTGTGAGGTTCTCGTCATATTCTTCCAGTTCTTCATACTGACTTTTGTACAGATACTAAACAGGCTCTTAATTATGATGTACTTTTTCATACCGATCTTTCAAGGAACGGAGGAAAGTTAATTTTACAATTATGCATAAAAATATATATTGACTTTTTGTTTTTTTTATAATATAATTAGATTGGATATATCAAGAAAATTTTTTGATTCTCATAGCATTTTGGAAGAAAATAACGTATATACCCACAAAAACATAATAAATGGATATTGATTGCATATTTTCTCATTTATATGCAAAAATTAAGTATTTTCAGACGATTGATGATGAGCGTCCGGTGTGTGCGGCGGTGACAAAAAAGAACCTCCCCATATCTGTCGAACCGGAGAATCTGATCACTAAGTACCGGAACGGTCATCCGGCTTTTTAACTATCCGGGAGGAGATAAAATGAAACGCAAACGAATAAAGCTTTATAAGGTTATATCGGTAACCATCGCTGTATGTATTGTTCTGAACAGTTTTTTCTTTCTGCCCGTGGGCGATATTTTTAGTGAGAAGGCGGATGCTATTGCATACGACTTTGATACTTCCGGATTCACCGTATATGATGCCGGCGCAGGACTGAACGAAGCCATAATTCAGATAGCCGCCGCCGGAAGTGAGGAACATTTCGGTGAAGGGCGTATCATACTTGATAAGGATTATACCGAAAATATCGAGATCCCGGATAATACTGCTGTAGAGATCGATCTTAACGGGCATACCATCAGTCCCTCGGGAGATAACGCAAGGAGTAATATACTTGTATACGGTATGCTTAAGCTGACAGATAACTCAGGCGAGAAAAACGGAGCTCTTGTATCAGACGGGACAACGGATATCAGCGGCATCGAAGTCCTCAGTGGCGGAAAGCTGGTATTTGAAGGCGGTACCATCCGTAATTATTACAGCTCAAGGAACGGTGCAGGTATAATTGTTGAGGAAAACGGTTTTATGAGCTTTAACGGCGGTATCGTGGAGAACTGTAATAGTGAGCTTACCGGCGGTGGTGTGTATGTTTATCTTGCTGAAAATGCAGAATTCGTAAACGGCGATATAAATGGCAATACAGCTGAAAACGGCGGCGGTATTGCGGTGTACCGAGTATCGAAAAAAGGTTCTGTTCTGACGGAAAATATGA
>DEHG01000126.1:0-204 GCA_002351795.1 Ruminococcaceae bacterium UBA2806
GCCGCCCATCATGGACTGCGGGATTGAATCGACCTGAGTTCCGTTGATTATTATTGTACCGCCTGTATATGTCGCATTTCCGTCATAATCAAAGGAGGATACTGTGGAAGTAATATCTATCGTGCCGCCGCTTACTATGACATCGCCGTTTGCGTCAACAGCGTCCGTATCGCCCTGACCTACGGTTATCTTTGTTGTACCGCC
>DEHG01000126.1:275-8586 GCA_002351795.1 Ruminococcaceae bacterium UBA2806
GAAGCTCTTGCTCTTTTGTGACGCATTTATACCGTCATCGGATGCATTTATTGTGATATTGCCGCCGTTGATCTGGATATAAGTTCCTTCAATACCTTCACGGGCAGTTATTTGGATCTCGCCGCCGTCTATCTGTACTACAGTAATTGCATGGAATCCGTCGCTTTCGGCTTCAATTGTAAATTTGCCGCCGTATATATATATCTGACCCTTTGTATCGTCATCGCTGTTTTCGCTGTGGAAGCCGTCCTTGCCTGCCTTGATATTGAATGTGCCGTCATATACGGAAACGGAATCCTTGCCTTCAAATGCATGAGCGCCGCAGGTAATATTATATGTTCCGCCTGTGACCTTTATATCATCCTTGCCGGATACAGCATTGCCGTTTGTTGAGGTTATATTCAGAGTACCCGTACCGTTGAGAACGATATCGTCCTTCGAGAATATCACCGCATCGGTATTTGTCTTTCCGTCAGCGGTAAACTGACCTGTTACAGAAAGAGTGCTTTCACCCTCTGCCGTTGTTACAAAGCATTTATCTGCGGATACTACATAGATCACCGGATTGCTTACATTGGTAATATTCACATTCTGGAGAACTATCTGCACCTTTGCCTGCTTATCGGCTTCGACCCTTACCGTGAAGTTGCTTGCCGTACCTGTAAGTATATATGTTCCCTCTTCGGTTATGGTTTCCGTATTATTATCGGACGCCTGTATCGTCTTTGCGGCTGAGGTATCAGGAGTCTGTTTCAAGTCACGCTTGCTGAAAAGATCAGTTGTATCAAGCTTGCCGTTTGCGTTCGGGCTGAATTCAGCTGTATCTGACGAAGCTGTTTCAGATTCTGCTGACGAAGCTGTGCCTTCATCAGTACTTGAAGCGGTGTCGGTGCTTTCAGCACTCTCTGCGCTGTCTGTACTCTCAACGCTTACTGCTGAGGACTGAGCCGATGAAGAAGCGCTCTGTGAGGATGAATCTCCGTTTCCTGAGCTGCATCCTGCAAAAGCTGCGATCATAAGAGCCGCCATAATAATAGTCATTGATTTTTTCAACATAATAAAACCCCCTTGAATTTTTATCTTTTGTTATGTTGTAATGTTTTGTTTTTGATGTCTGTATTATATTCCCTGTCTTAGGAAACATAAAGGAATCTGTTAGGAATATATGTGGAATATAATTTACAGCTTGCAGCTATATTACAAAAAAGCTGCAAGCTGTTTTCATAAAGCTTAGTGATAAGTCTTATATGTTGATTTGCCGTGACGTTTTACATAATAAAGCATCTGATCCGCCTGATTGAGCGCCGTTTCAAATGCGTCCTTTGAGCCGCCCTTGAATGAGGCAATTCCTATTGAACAGGATATCTTCTTATCCTCTGGAATATCAACAGGCTTGTTGAGCTTCTTTCTTATCTCATCACGGAAACCATCCTTTATCTCGTCATATATATGCTCTGCAAGCTCGGCGGCATCCCCCTCGGTCTGATTATACAGCAGAATGATAAATTCATCGCCGCCGTATCTTACGGGAAGCCCCTTATCCGCTGTCATCCTCTTGAACATTTCCGCAAAGCATACAAGAACAAGATCCCCTATCTCATGACCAAATGTATCATTATAGAATTTGAAATTGTCAAGATCAAGGTATACGATAACATTTCTGTAGCTGCTGTCCTGAGAGATAATGCGCTCGACCTGCTTGCTGAAGCCGCTTCTGTTGGTAATACCTGTCAGATGATCGGTTATTGCGGACTGCTCAAGCTTATGGTTCATATTTTCTATCATAAGCCTGTTGTCTATTCTTCTCATCATTTCACAGAACTGACTGAATGCGAATTTCAGTATTGTCAGATCATCACCGCCGAGAAATGCCCTTCTGACAACAGTCCTTCGCTTTATCTTGACATCTGCAAGAAATACCGTTTCTGTTCCGGACTGCTCTATTATCGGGATACCGATCATAGTCATAAGATGTTCCTCGTTGAAATGCTCCATGATCGGTGAAAACTGAGTAAAATTCTTATCTGACCTGTTTGTAAGGAATGCCTGCTTATACTCCTTGAAAAAGTCGAATATTTCATTTGCTTCTGCTTCGCTGAAAGGAGGTTCATCACCGTCATACATTATAACAGTTCCTTTTCCGTCCTTGCGTCTGAGTATCACGATCTCATCAAGATTATAGCTGTTTTTGACAACGGCTGCTGTATTCTGATACAGATCCCTTGCCGTCATATTTTCACGGCTTATCGCCTCCTGGAGAACGGTAAGAAATTTGATATCATTTTCCTTTTTATGCAGCTTTATATGAGCGCCCTCCTGTCTTGCAATCTGTATCATCTGCTTGACAGGCAGCTTTGTCGAAAGCGCCATCATCGGCGTTTTATCTCTCTCTCCATTTTCAAGGTAATACTCAAGCCTTGCCTTCTTTTTCAGCATACCTTCCCTTTCGAGCTGTTTAATGCCTACTTTTACGATAGTATCAGCCTTTCCCTTATCTCCGAGCTTTTTATACAGCTCAGATCTTTCCATTACAAGAACAGGATATATAAAGAATCTTGAGCCGGTAGTACGGGACAGAGCTTTATCGACCTCTTCATATTCCTTTTCGGCAAGATCATATCTGGATTCATGACTGTAAAGCATACCCTTGAGTAAATGATAAAGCGCAAGATCTTCATCCCATACGCCGTCATGATTTTCAATCAGCACTTTAAGCATATGCTCCACTATTATTTCCATCTTGCTGAGGAAATAATAGCTGTTATAAAACTCGCCCTCATAATAGCAGCTTATTGCTATTATTGCAAAAAGCTTTGTATTGCTGCTTGCGCCGATAGACTGATAGCCCATTTCACGAAGCATTTTCAGTATCAGGTCAATGACTTGTATGGCATTATGATATGATTCCGCAACATAATAATTCATCGCAAGATTATAAAGAGAATTCATTACATCATCCGGCTTTTCCATATTTGTCAGAGTAATAACGCTCTTTATAAGATATTCATGAGCTTTCTCATAATCCTCAAGAATAATACTGTTATAGCCGAGTCCCGCATACATATGGGACTCCCTGAAGGGATTCGGTTTTTTCAGTACGGCAAGACGCTTTTCATACATCTTTCGTACATACCTGAAATATCCTTCCTGTGTATAAAGAATTATGTTTTTCATGTATGCATGAAGAAGGAAATTTTCATTTTCAAGCTCTGTTCCGATCTTTATGCCTAAATTAAAATGCTCGGGTTCTTTTTCCCCGCTTGCATACAGCGGCAGATCCTTTTTATCATTTTCAAAGCCAAAAACATTGATATAGGCAAGAAAATTCATAAATCCATACTTTTCTGCCCTTTTAATAACATTTTCATCTATCTCTTTGCGGAACTTATACTCAAATATATCCTTTCCTATACCGAAGTATAACGTCCAGAGAAGCACCTCAGCCTTGCAGGCAAGATATTCCTTTCCCATCTTCCGGGCTATCTCAATGCATTTTTTACAATTGTATTCTACCTCATTGGTCTGGGCAAGTATCATCCTTGCACGGGCGGTAAGAAGATAATAGATATAGCTGTTTATCAGATCAATTTCGGTATTGGCGCACATATCCGTCATCTTGTCGCATATCACAAGCGCATTATTTACCGAGCCGAGATTAATGTCAGTCATTGCCGCAAGCTGAAGGAAAGGCAGCTGCTCCGCCTTTGTAAGCCAGATAGTTTTTTCATCCATACGGTAAAGTATATCATTAAGATAATACGAAGCGTCCTCAAGCGCAAAGGTGAAGTACATATTGGAAAGCATTATGATATACTCGTCCATCTTCTCTCTATCAAACCAGAATTCGTCCTGAACATCCATAGTTCTTTCACTGTCCAGGCTGCCCCATTCAAGCTGGAGATTCTGTTCCGCTGTTTTCTGTAGAAGAGACTCCCATGTATCCTTTTTATATGGCGCAACATTGAATTCGTCATTATACAGTATTATTGCATGAATATTTAATTTTCGCTCGATAAGCTTTCTGAAAAGCCTTATTGTACTGAACGGAGCGAGATGAAACTTTGACAGTATCATTACCAGTGAATGTTCCTTGGAAATAAACTCCAGTATAGCGATAAGATCATCAAGCATACGTTCCGTTTCAAAACTTATCTCAAAATACAGGACATCTTCTTTTCTTGTACAAGCCTTCCCGTTCAGAAAACAAGACATAGGCTCAATATGCATAGGATAAACGTGACTTTTTTTCAGAAAATCCTCTACAGACATAGACTGTCTGTAATATTTATCATAACATTCACGGATCCACTCAAGGAAAGGCGAATACGCATCATGCATTTCATGCATCCTGTATTCATGATACAGGAAAGTTTTATCGTCAGTATTTATCACATCAGAGATAATATCTTCTTCTGAAATATCAAGAGTATTGTAATGTTTTATAAAAATAACATTCTGATCCTGTTTTTCCACATATGCTGATACTACACTTTTAACATAAGTCTTAAAATCCATACAATCACCTCCGGGCGGCGTGAATCGGGTCAGACAAAATCACGAACTAAATACAAAATAAATTACGACAATTTTCACACCGGTATAAACGCAATTACATATTATAATTATATCACTTAGCAAATATAAATCAATAGAAAATTACAGATTTATTTATATTATATTTCTATAAAAAGCATTTCAGAATATGTACAAATTAATAAATGTGAGTTTTTATTTTGGAAAAAGAAAATGACAGCTGTCATACCATCAAGTACGTCAGCCGCCTTATGTTATTTGTTCATGAAGCGTTTTGTTATTATCATTTCAACCATATCTTTATTTATACCGACCGAAACATCATCAGCAATATTTGCGATAATAGATTTTTCAAGCTCGTCCCATTCATCAAGGGCAATACCGGCATCCTTTTTCTCTTCAATGGTGTTCATATATTTACGCAAAGACCATACAGTTCCCGAACCAAACGTTTCGAGCGTACCGGAACCGCCGTACAGCATAGCGTCTGCAAATACATCTTCTCCCGAAACCCCCATAACAGCATTATAATTAAGCCAGAAGGTCTGATATACGTCCCTGAGCTTATTGACGATACCACGAGCCGCTGCATTTTTACCGGTCGAGGAAGTGCCGAGGAAGGTCTCTCTTTTTTCTGCATCCATTTTTGTCTGAGCTGACAGATGGAGTCTGTATGAATCGCTGTTATCATCAATAAAGAAATACGCATAGAACCTTCCGCCTATTGTGCGTACCATATTCAGCATTTCTTCAGTAAGCAAACGTATATGTATACGTTCCTTTTTGCCGAAGCCTTTAAGCTCTGCATAATCTTCGGCTGCTTTCAGAGCATCTTCCCTGCCTGTGCCGTCAAAGCTTACATATATTTCATTTGCTTTCATAATACAGATACCTCTTATTCAATAGTCAGAATATCAGAAAAACCTGTTATCTCAAATATTTCCATTACTGTTTCGGAAACATTTTTTACAGTCATCTTTCCCTGACCGTTCATTTTTTTCTGAGCTGAAAGAAGAACTCTGAGACCAGAGGAAGATATATATTCCATTTCCGAAAAATCAAAAGCAAGAGTCTCAACACCTTCGATAGAATCCTCGATCTCTTTCTGAAGCTTCGGTGAAGTTGCGGTATCTATACGTCCTTTAACCTTCAGAGTCAAAGCATTTCCATTTTTCTCTTTACTAATTATCATAATGATCCAACCTTTCTTGTATGCCCAAAGCGGGCTGATAGATATATTATATTATATTTTAACCGTTTAAACAAGACATTTTCCAAGAAAAAACTTTTCCGGACATAAAAAAAGAGCTTACCGCTTCAATGCGGCAGCCCCCTGTGAAACAGACAATGGTAAGTCTATTGATCAGATAAATGCGTCAGACTTCGGTCCCTCATACTGTGCGTTTCCGAATGCAAGGATCGGAAGTGTGATCTCCGGGAAGAACAGTGTAAGAATTCCAAAACCTACTCCCTTGCCGTATACCTGGGCAAGTCTGATAATGTATGCAATGAGAACAACATAATTGAATATAGGAATAAGAAGCATAAGGAATTTCCAACCGTTGCCATATACGATTTTAAATAAGATGTATGAATTGTACAAAGGAATAAGAACCTTCCAGCCTGCCTCGCCTGCCTTAGTAAAGAGCTTCCACATAGCAACCAAACTAACAATAGCCACAATCAGACTGATGATCCAGACAACCGCCATTACACCGCCTGCTGCGGCTGTATCTGCTGTTGAACTGTAATTATAACTATAATTCATAATACATTCTCCTTCCGCAGTTTCAGATAAAAACCTGCACTGCTATTTATAAAAATAATAAAAGCTTTTTATCACTTACCACTGTCAATCAGCTTTCATGATTACATTATAATTCATAATCTGTTCATAGTCAATTACTTTCTGTTAATCTAAAAATAAATTGTAAATTATGGTGAATAATGCAATTTACTGTCATATTATTTTTGAACAAAAAATATGTATTTCTGACAAATTCTGGAATCCGAAAATCATTCATGCCCGATAAAAAGCCAATTTCAGATATTATTTTTTCAGATATTGAAGGATAAACTCCATTGCGGATTCAAAATCTTCTCCTCCGAAGCCATGATATGCACCGTTGATAATGTGAAACTCGCAGTTCTCAAGCACCTCATCCGCCTTCTCAGCATAGGACACATCCACAATATCATCCTTATCCCCATGGATAATAATAACTCTCCCTGTATAATCTGAAATCAGCTTATAAGCATCAAGATCCCAGACATCCTCGGCATACTTCTTTCCTACCGTTATCCATCCGTTTATATCATTTTCCTCCGGCACATCCTCAAGCTTGTCAAAAGCATTATGCACCTCATCGGGAATATTGAATGCCGGATACAAAAGTATCTCTCCCGCTATCTCATCACTGTGTTCACACCCTGCAAGCGCAGTTACAAGACCGCCCTGACTTTCGCCAAGCAGATATATCTGTTCCTTATCAACGAAGCTCCAGTTTTTTACAGCGGCAAGAACGGATTCAAGAGCATCCTTCTCCGTAATCACAGACATTCCAAATGTATCGGTACTGCTTTTGTTCGGCAAATGAGAGTTGCTGCCTCCGGGAAAATCAAATGCATATGTAGAATAGCCTTCCTTTACAAGTCTTTCAGCATATGGATAAAGACTTGAATGATTTGCGCTGAGTCCGTGAGATAAAATAACAAGGGGTGACTTTTTGTTCTTGTCAACTATATTTGCAACACCGTATATCCTGCCGTCGCCGTTATCGCAATATATTTCCTTCTGAATATAACCATCCATTACCTGTTCCACAGCAGACTCCTCCTTACTGCTTTGTTCCGGCTTACTTACCTCTCCACTGCTGCGTTCCTCTGACTTTTTGCTTTCTTCACCGCTGTTATCCTCTGACGCTAAGGATACGGATGATTCCGCAGGCTTTTCAGCTGAGGAATTATCATTTGTTTCTTTCGCATCACCGCAGCCGCACATTAAAGCCGCAAGCAGGACAGCTGCAATTATAATAATTCTTCTTTTCATTTACAGCACCTTCTCCATACCGATTTTCTGCGGTACAAGTCCCATAGCCTCATAAAATTTTACAGCTCCGGGGTTGCACGACCAAACATTCAATGTAATATTATAAAAGCCCTGCTGTTCAGCGTAAGATACAACATATTCATAAAGCGTTTTCCCGGCATGACTGCCCCTTGCATTTTCATCAACACAAATATCATCAATATAAAGCGTCCTGATATCCGTCAATACAGGATCGTCTTTTATCTGTTTATGTATGCAGAAGGCATGACCAATTGGTATATCATCCTCTTTGACGCATACAAAAACAGGAGTTTTCTCATTATTAATTATTTCCTCAAGCTCCTGCTCATTATATTTTGTTGCAGGACCCTTAAAAATATCAGGCCGTCCATTGTGATGTACCATATCCACCTGAACAAGCAGCTTCATTATCCGAGGTATATCACGAATTTCTGCACGTCTGACTTTTAATTCCATAAACGGTCACATCCTTTATCCGATAATAACATATTTTACCGTAATTATTATACCACAGCACACCTTCCACGGCTACACTTTTTTCGCAATTTCAAATAAAAAGCCGGTATGATAAAGCTTTATCTTCCGGTATCATCTGCACGTTCCGGCGATCACCGTTTTTGTGAACTATGCAGGGTTATGCATGGTTAAACATAACTTTTTATATAAATTATATATCTTAAATTTTCTATGGGGGTTTATGTAAACCCT
>DEHG01000074.1:0-4990 GCA_002351795.1 Ruminococcaceae bacterium UBA2806
AAATAAAAAAGCTGTAATTTATTACAACAAAAAAACCGCAAGAAATATGAAACGTACTACGGTGTGTAGTCCATATCATATTTCTTGCGGTGTGAATTATTATCGGTAAAATTTCTATACGTTATTAAGTATCACTTCAATATTAAATATGCACAAATTTTATAACTTTAACACTTAAAATGGAATTTGGTTTGTGCATATTGACAACGAATAAAATAATGTGTACAATACATAATCGTAGGTAAACTTACCAAGTTTTAGAACATCTGACTCTATATCTGTTATTGATTTCAAACATAGGATCATACTTAATTGTTAGTTTATCATTCCTATGATATAACAGGGAACAATGCGTATACCAATCATTTTCTTTGGCATGTTTACTAAAAATAAAAAGGAAGGAATGATGTCATGTTTGATTTATGTGACCTCAATGAAAAATCATTATTCTCCGACTGGCTGCGTGCGTGGGCGGATACAAAAATTCTCGGTATGAAATTCAGCTATGTTACAAGCATAGAGAGTTTTGTAAGCCACCTTTCATGCATTGACAAGGAAATCTCCTCTGTAAGACCAATGGATATACAAAGTGTTATCCAAAAACTATCTGTTAAAAATCCGAATACAGGTAAACCGGCTTCCAAAAAGCTGCTTAAAAACCTTAGACAAACCGCAATTTCAGTTTTTGAATTTGCAATCAATAATTGTTATGAGATTAATAAAAATCCTGCTGAACTTGTTAAAATCCCTACATACGCTTCTTATGAAAAACGTCAGGCACTTAGTAAAGAACAGCAGTCAAGAATATTAGATACACCTCATAGAGCATCATTGAGTGCTTTAATTATGATGTTATGTGGTCTTAGGGTCGGAGAATTGATGGCATTGACGTGGGATAGTATTGATTTTGAACACCATGTTATAATTGTCAATAAATCGGCTTTCAATGTATCCGGAAATCAGATGCGTATCCAAAACTTTACAAAAAATAAGGATTGGCGTAAAGTTACTATTCCTGATTTGTTGTATCAAAAATTAATGAGAGAGTATGAAAATAAGAAGTATATAACTAAATACGTTTCAACAAAGTCTGATGGTGTTGATATGCATACACGATCTTCTTGGAATCGTATGTGGGAATCGTATCAACAGACTCTTGGCTTCAATTTCACTCCGCATCAATTAAGACATACTTATGCTTCTATGCTTTATGCATCAGGAATGGATATTAAGTCTTCGAGTGAATTGCTTGGACATAAAGACACTCAAATCACGATGAATATTTATACTCATCTGATGAAGGAAGAAAATATAATACCTATAGATAAGTATGATGAGTTTTTGAATGAGGTCTTTTCAGATAAAAACACAAAAGAAAAAGAGGACTCAGTAGACGAGATAGCAGGCTGATGGGTTCAAGTCCCATCACTCGCACCAGTAATGATAACTCTGGAAGTTGGCTTAGTAAGCGGCTTTCAGAGTTATTTTTTGCGTGTCAGGCATGATCTGATCTGACGACAGATACAGCGAACCGCAGACTTTTTGCAGTAATAAAAACAAGAAAGAGGGCAGACCTGCTTGGGTCAACCCTCTGATGTGTTATCACAGTTGATTATAGTAACTTCTGTATCCATGCATCGCCTTATACGATACCCGTATATACGGTGCAATTGGGAGTTGAGGAGCAACTATTTATTCTTCATTCATTTGTTCTTCACTATTTGAATTTTCGCCGTTATCAGCGTTACCGATGTTATCAGTGTTATCGGTGTTATCGGCGTTTTGTTCCTGATTCTGTCCCAGAGGGTTATCAATAAGATCAAACAGCTTTAGTGTAAGCTCATATCTGTCATTATCTGAACCGCAGCCTAAAACAACAGTAACATAGGTCTTGTTATTTTTCTCAAATGCTGAAACAAGACAGCATCCGGCATTATCCGTAGTACCTGTTTTCATGCCTATAGCATTTTCACAATAATATGCATCTCCCGGATACAGAAGACCGTTTGTATTATACCATGTCATTGTTTCGCCGGACTTGAATTCAACTGTTTTTTCTTTTGTTCCGACTATAGTGCGTATTTCCGGAACAGACAGTGCGTATACGGACAGCTTTAACATATCTTCACCTGTCACATACTGCTGCTCATCATCCCAGCCGTCAGGATTTACAAAATGACTGCTTTTCATTCCGATACCAGCTGCAAAGTCATTCATAAGTTCCCCGAATATTGCAAGAGCCTGTTCGTCACTGAGTTCTTCGTTTTTATGAAGCGCTCTTGCGGTTGAAACGGCAGCCGTATATGCGGCGTCATTTCCCGAACAGAGAAGCATTCCTGTCATAAGATCCTCGACAGTCAATACATTTCCTATAGAAATAAAGCATTTGCTTGAATCAGCGTTTACAAAGTACTGCTCATCACCGACTGTTACCTCGTCCTCAGGGTTCATATATTTATACACGACCGAAGCAGTCAGCAGCTTTGTAAGACTTGCGGGAGCTGTAACAAGAGAAGCACTGTCATTATAAAGAACTTTTTCATCATCTATACAATAAAGCAAGGAGGATTTGCAGATAGGGGATGAAAAGATCTGATCATCGGGAGTTACCTCAAGCTTGCTTGTTTCAGGCTTTTCAGAGGTTTCCTCCAGATCGGATAATTCCTTTTTCTTTGATTCTTCCTTATAATCACCGGGAACAAAATCCGTATTGACATATGTATATTCCTTTTGCTTGCTTTCCTCCTCAGGAAGCTCGCTGAGCTCCTGCAGGCTTTCTGTATTATCATATGTGCTTGTAACGGAAGCCCCAGCTGTATCATTGGCTGAGTTATCCGAGCCTGAACCCGCACAAGACGAAAAGACAAGCAGTGAACAAATAACTGCTGCAAGTAATCCTTTATAACCGGCTTTTATATTCATAAACTATGTTCAACCTTCCTGTATAAATTTTTATTCGGCAGCCTCTGAAAACTTTTCCGAGCAGCAGAAAAGTAAGGCTTTCACTCAAATCTCTGAAACCAAGCTTTTAGAGATGTCCATTTGTAAGTTCATTCAGCAGACTAACAGCGTCAAGATATTTTTTATGTCTTTGAATATCCTTATCTGTAATGTTATCAAGCCTGCTCATATCACTGTTATGATTGAGATCCGCAAGCTTTACGGCAGCTGCGATCGGATCTGATGCTGTTTTTGCAACATACTCCATATAAGGGACTTCCGGTGAATGGGTCAGAAGCCGGAGTGCTTCAATAACTTTCTCTGGGATACCTTCTTTCTGAAGATCCTCAAATGTAGTATCCGTATCCTCGACAACATCATGCAGCAAAGCAGCGGCAGTTGAATATTCATCCTTCATTTGTTCAGCCAGATGAAAGGGATGAAAAACATATGGCAGCCCGGTCCTGTCCTTTTGATCCTTATGTGCTTCAAAGCACAATTTCATTGCTTTTTTTGTCAGCGGCGTATATATCATAATTAATACCTCCTCTCAGACTGGTATTTGTCTGCAAGACTTTTGAACAGTCCGTTTTCTACTATTCTACATTATAATGCCAAACTCCCAAAATGTCAACAAAACAGCGTCGGCATGACGACAGATCCATAATATCAGGATCATGTTTTTTTACTTTGGACTTTCACGGATTCAGGAAATAATAAGAAGCTAATGCGATATCAGGGAATTTCAAAATTCTCCGGTATCGCATGAAATTTTGTTTTTTCAGAAAGGTTTGTGATGTTCTATGCACAGCCGCATTCTTCTGCTGTCATATTTGTAACATTTACATAACAAAATGTATAATGAAGTCTGAATCAACGCTGCGGATTTCAACAGGCTGTTAAAATGCGTTGAAAACAGGCTTTTTTTAATATGTGCAAGTAAAAAATGTTATAAAATCGTAATATAAATTACAGACATAATGCACAATAAATTTATTTGAAAATTGTATTTGTTTACAAAAAAATAAAAAAGGCAACCGATAAAGTTGAAATTGGATTAATTATATTGACAAAATATACAAAAACTTCCTGCGCCGGAAAATAAAAAAATAAAAATCTGATACTTTTTACTTGCAATTTGGATAAAATGGTTGTATAATCTAAAAAGATAAAGCTGTGTTTGATTTAACACGGCTTTACAAAATAAAATTTTTTAAATCTATAGTTTTAGGAGGAAGATTTATCATGCAGACTAAGAAGATTATTGGTATTGCTCTTGCTGCAGCTCTTGTTGGTTCAATGGCTGCTGTTGCCGCAACATCCGTATCCGCTGTTGATAGTGTTGACGCTGATTTCTCTCTTGAGGGACATTCAGTTGGCATCATCGGCGGTTTTAACAGCTGGGGCAGCGATATCGCAGAAATGACAGATGCTGACGGCGACGGAGTATATGTTGGTGTTGTAAACAACGTTGCAGCTGGCGACACAGAATTCAAGATCCGTCTTGACGGTGCTTGGGATTACAGCTGGGGTGATTACGAGGCTGATTACGAGCGTACATTCAACAGCCAGACAAACTGCAAGATCAGCACAACTGAGACAACTGATCTTATTGTTCTTCTTGACACAAACGGCGATGACGCTAATATATGGGCAGTTAAATACTTCACAGTTGAGAACGAGGGCGGCGACACTACTCCTCAGTTCAGCACACTCGGCGTAATCGGCGGCTTTAACAGCTGGGGCGGCGACGTTGCTATGACTAACAACGGCGGTATCTACAGCGCAGCAATCGGCGATCTTGCTGCTGGCACAGAGTTCAAGGTTCGTGCTGACGGCGCTTGGGATCTTAGCTGGGGTGCATATGAGGCTGACTATGAGAGAACACAGAACAGCCAGACAAACTGCAAGGTTACAGAGGACGCTAAGAACGTACAGGTATTCCTTGATACAAACGGCTCAGATTATCAGATCTGGACACTTGCTTTCGCATACACAAATGATGCAGGCGAGATCGTTGTAGTTGATACAGGTATCAACGGTCAGACAG
>DEHG01000074.1:5115-8221 GCA_002351795.1 Ruminococcaceae bacterium UBA2806
AAGGAAGAAAGCAAGGGTCCTCGTGATTCAACAATCAAGGATTATGTATTCTTCGATAACAGCAAGACAAAGTGGGACGAAGTTTACGCTTACTGGTGGCATTCAGACTATGCTAAGACAACTGACTATAAGGGCGACCTCTGGGGTTGTGTAGAGAAGAAAAACGAAGACGGCACAACAGGTTATGAGCCCGTTGGATTCCCTGGCACAAAGATGACTCAGGTTCCTGGCACAGATATCTGGCAGGTAAAGATACCTTTCGGTGCTCAGTACATGGTCTTCGGCAGCGGTAAGACAGACGATCAGATCAAGGCTGGCGAGACTGGCTACCAGACATCTGACCTTAAGTTCAATGATGCTGAAAATGCTGGACAGATCTATACAGTTGATGCTAGTGTAGAGCCTAAGGCTGGCAGAGGCGTTGAGAAGACAAAGTTTAAGTATGAAGTTGGCGCATGGTCAGCTTACACAGGCGAGTTTGTACAGGAGAAGATAGAGAAGGAAGTTTCTCATGAGAGCACACCTGCTGCATCATCAAAGCCTGATTCTACATCTTCTAAGGCGGCTGGCGGCACAACAAATACAGCAAGCACAACAGGCACAACAGTTGATGCTCCTCAGACAGGTTCAGTTGCTATGGCAGTAGCATTCGTTACAATCGCTACAGCAGCTCTTGGCGCAGTAGTTCTCGCAGCTAAGAAGAAGAGAGACGAGGAATAATTAACAATTATTCTTGTTGATCAGAGCTAAACCAATAAACGGCAGACACACTCCGTACGGGGTGTGTCTGTTTTTGTATTTACTGCAGGTTGACAGTCAGGCTTTTGAGGTGTATAATATTATTGAAGTTGTGTATATTTTTAAAAAAGGATCGATGATAAAACAAGAAAGGAAGAATGTCTATGTTTTTAAAAAGAGCAGCTGCTATATTGCTTGCTGCTGTAACCATTTTACCTTTGACCGCTTTACCCTCGGAAATAAAAGCATCGGCAGTTGATACTCAGGAGCAGTATGTCAGTAACAACCGGTGTATAACTGTCAATTCATACCTCGGACAGACTGAGGATGATATACAGCAGGCTTTTGATGATCTTCGTGGAAGCGGCGGTACGGTCAAGCTTATCGGTAATTTTTCGATTACAAAAACATTGGTGATGTACAGTAATCAGACTCTTGATGCATCCTCTACTACGCTGCAAAGTTCTTTGAATAAGGTTATTTTTTCTCATAAAATGAGAAACGTTGTCGTCAAGGGCGGTACATGGAAGCTTTCAGGACAATCCATGCTGCTGAATTTCAACAGGTGTATCGGAGGCATGGTTGATTCTGTAACAACAAGCGGCGGCGGATATTTCGGCTTCGGCGGAATATATCTTTCATGCTGCAGGGATATCACCGTTACCAACTGCCGTCTGTCTGATATTGACAGCGAGGGCATTTATTCTTACCGTTCAACCGGAATAACCGTAACAGGCTGCAATATCAACAAATGCAACGGTCATGGTCTTCGTATGTTCGGCAGCAGCGGTCTGAAACTCTATGGAAATAAAGTCAATTATCCATGCGGTGATGGTGTAAGTATAAGTCAGTGCGATGATGTTGAAATAAGCGGAAATACCTTTACGAATGTAAAGGAGAATAATCTGCTTGATATTGACCCTACAAGAAACCAATCCCGTGCAGGCTGCGGTATTCTTGTTTCCGACAGTGCCGATGTTATTATCGGGCAAGCCGTTACATACGGGCGGTTCTCGTATGAGGGGAATACCGTAAGCAATTGTGCAAACTACGGTATGCATATAACGACATCTACAAACACTTTTGTTAATAAGACGGATATTACCTCAGTTGGTTCTGACGGTATCCATAATTCGGCTTCGTCATACACTGTTATTCAGAACTGCAAAATTTCCGACTGCGGTGAAACAGCGATATCCATGCTCCCCGGTCCGCAGACTGATATAGAAAGCCACCTTATAGATTGCAGGGATTCTGTAATTACAAATAACACTATTTCCAACTGCGGAAGATTCGGTATTTTTCTTTCTCTGACGGTTGAATGTTCGGTTTCATATAATGATATCCGCAGCTGTAAGGATTACGGCATTTACAGCAATGGCGCAAAAAATGTATTGATTACTGACGGCACGATATATAATACAAAAACTTATAACGGTTCAGGTATCAGGGTTTCGGCAAACTCCGTAAACGTTCTTGTTGACGTCACCATGAATCTTGATAAATCGTCGCTATCTATCGGAACAGGCGAAACATATCAGCTTACTTCAAGCAATAATACTGTAAAATGGAAATCATCCGATACATCTGTAGCGTCTGTTACATCCGACGGTCTGGTAAGGGGTATCAAAAGCGGAACTGCATGGATAACAGCTACAAGCATGAGCGGAAAAACAGCCTCATGCCAGGTCACTGTCAAAAGTGCGCCGACCTATGTAAACCTCAATTATACTAATCTTACTGTCGGAGTAGGGGAAAGCTATACTCTCAGGGCGTCGATCTCAGGAAATGCTGCAAGTGCGGCACGAACCTTCCGAACAAGCAATTCAAGTATTGTACGTCTTACAAAGACAAACTGGGAAGGTACATTTGTTGCATCAAAACCGGGCACTGCATGGGTAACTGTAAGGCTTTACAACGGGCTTGAAGCATCGTGCAAGATCGTTGTAAAAAACGCTCCTGACAAGGTAAGTCTTAACAAGACTACTCTTACCCTTGGTCATACAGAAAGATACAGTCTTAATGCTGTTCTGCCGTCCGGTACAGCGTCTTCTGTAAAGAGTTTCCGTTCAAGCAATGAAAACGTTGTACGAATGACAAGGACAAGCGGATATGCAGAATTTACAGGCGTTGGTCTTGGCACAGCATGGGTAACGGTAAGACTGTATAACGGCAAAGAGGCGAGCTGTCTTGTAACTGTAAAATATGCGCCGGGTTCAGTTTCAATGAATATGAGCAACATAAGTCTGCAGGTAGGTCAATCCGCAACTGTAAGCGCAGTTCTGCCGCAGGGGGCAGGGAGTGCTTCACGAACATACAGGACAAGCAATTCATCCATCGTCAGGATGACAAAGACGGACTGGACAGG
>DEHG01000074.1:8411-8881 GCA_002351795.1 Ruminococcaceae bacterium UBA2806
CCTGAGCTGGTCGTTTACTCCCAGTTTTCGATAAAGCCGGTAATTATTTCAATTGCTTTTGCAGCAGCTGAACGGGAAAACGTATTGTATTCCACCTGTGCATTGTCATCGCTAGTGCTGTCGTCAGAAATGGAACGAAGTATCGAAAAAGGCACTTTATTTATATAGCATACCTGAGCAATACTGCCGCCCTCCATCTCGCAGGCTATTGCGCCGAAACGCTCGTTTATGGACATACGGCTTTCCCTTGTCCCGATAAACTGATCTCCTGTTGCTACAGTACCTACTGTATAATCAACATCGTCAAGGCTTTCGCAGACNNCCGAGCATCGTTGTATCAAAATCATGCTGCACGACCTTATCGGCAATTACTACGCTGCCGATATGAGTTTTGGCTGATGTACTGCCTGCAATGCCTGTATTGATTATACGGTCGGGATGATAATTGAGTATCATTGTCTGTGTGCAGA
>DEHG01000074.1:8961-15385 GCA_002351795.1 Ruminococcaceae bacterium UBA2806
GCAGCATTTACCTTTCCGATACCGCATTTTGCAATGACACATTCCGTTCCCTCAATTATGCCGCTGGTAAATCTGAGGGAGCTTATTATTTTCTCCTGCGGGTTCTCCATTTTTTCAATTATTCCGTTTACCTCGATATCCATTGCGCCTATTATTCCTAACATGATAATTCTCTCCTTGTTTTTAATTATTTTCTGATTGTGTATATCCGATCTATTCTAAATTTCCGGTATGAAACATTATCGCAGCTGCGGCGGCTATCGGCGCAGTTTCCGCACGAAGAATCCGCTTCCCTAAAGTAGCTGTCCTTGCTCCGCTGCTGCATAATAGCTCTACCTCACGTTCCTCAAAGCCTCCTTCCGGTCCTATGAAAACAGCTATCGTCTTATCCTCCGGCATGATAAGCTCTCTCAGCGGCTGTCCTCCGCCTTCGTAAAACAAAATTACCTTATCATATTTTCCAAGCTCACCTGCCGCCGTTTTAAGCTCCGTCAGCGGTTTTATATCCGGTACTATCCCCCGCCTTGACTGCATTGCCGCCTGCAAAGCGATCTTCTGATACCGTTTGAGCTTTTTCTCCGCAGACTTTGCATCCGGTCTGGAGACGCATCTGTCCGTCAGAACAGGCACTATCTCCGTTACGCCAAGCTCAATGCATTTCTGTATGACCGTTTCAGGCTTATCTCCCTTTGTCAGCGCAAAATACAGCGTAAGCTTTACTGTAGGTTCATGCGTACATTCCTCTTTTGTTGTTATGCGTACAAGAACGCCGCTGCTGTCTATCTTTTCTATCATGCAAAGATGCTCTTTTTTTTCGCTGTCGCAAAGTGTGATGACCTCTCCTACAGACATTCTCAGCGACTTTGTTATATGTACGGCGTCCTCCCCTGTGATAAGATGAAGATCGCCCTTCTCTCCCGCTTTATCGGTAAAAAACCAATCCATATTTATACTCCTTTATTTCAGCAGGTCAGTTTTTTCTCATGACGTATCAAAGTCCGGCGCAGTTTTTGCAGACGAAAACGATTGTACCGCTGTATGACCGCAAAAGGCAGATTGAGAATGAAAAGAACGACCGTCAGCCCGAATGCCATTATCAGATCATTTATAATGAAAAGTACAACGGCATAAAGGCAATTCATTGTATGGTTCCATTCGGCTCTGCATGTCTCCATTATAAACCTGTCAAGATAGGAAACAGAAACCTCCTCAAGATGATCCTTTGAGAATCCGTCCTTACCTACATACTGGGGCAGATGATCCTTCCAGCGGTTTATTTTCAGAACATCGCTGTAAAATCTACCGTTTCTCTCCCACTTGTGGGGCTGATACATCTTTTTATCAGCATCATAAAAACTATCGTCAACAGATATACATATGATATATGTTATAAAATGCCATATGCATCCAAGCAGTATATTTACGATCAGTGCGCCGGCAATGCTTTCCTCTCTTGGCATAAAATCATCTCTTTTCAGTAAAATAATAAATTCAACATAGCCGTTTCCGGAAAGCAGCTATATCCATTATATCATTTTGTGTACGGATAATCAATTTTTTCGGCTTTATTTTTTATGTGATCAGCGGTACAGGCAAAGGAACTTTGTATAATGTAACATTAGTGAAAAGTTTTTTGCCGCTGCCTATAACTCAGAGTATTTTATTGATAAACGAATACAAAAAATACAATTAAATATTGCAAAAACTGTTGTAATCTTATAAAAAACATGGTAGAATAATAGGAGTGATTATATGTATATCTAATTGTATTCCATATAATAAGAATTAATGATAAGCCCTTGAACAGACTCTCAAAGCTATTGAGGTGGTGCCATGGTAAATAATATCGAATCGCATCGGAAAGATATTTCTGTTTTATCCGAGGAGCTTGTAAAGCTCCTTACGGAAAAAAATATGATGATCGCTGTCTCCGAAAGTCTGACAGGAGGTATGGTTTCCGAAAGTATAACCTCCGTATCAGGTGCGTCAAAGGTCTTTGAATGCGGCATTTGTTCCTATTCAAACAGGATAAAGCACAAGCTTCTTGACGTTTCGGAGGATACGCTCAGAGAATATACCGAATACAGTGTCGAGACCGCTAAGGAAATGGCGCAGGGTGTACGCATGATCAGCGGCGCAGATATAGGCGTTTCAACCACAGGGATAGCAGGCCCTTCAGGTGCGCTGCCAGGCAAACCCGTGGGATTCACCTGCATAGGTATAAGCACTGCGGAAAAAACGTATGCAAAGGAATTTATTTTCGGCAGCGGCTCAGGCTGTGAGCGGGAGCTTATAAGAAAGCTTGCCGTCATTAATGCGCTGAAAAATGCTGTTGAGGAATTGAGAGAGTGAATATGAATACAGAATTAGAAAAACTCGGAGAATTTCAGATCATTCCTTGTAAGGTCGGAGAGTTCAAAAATGATAAAAGTTATAAGAAAATCTCAATTACCGGCGATCAGTGTAACAAACTTTTATCTACTGTCAGTATGGTATCAGGTATAGCACGGGCAGGATTGACATCAAATGCGTATATAGCTAAGTTTCCAAAAGGACTTCCGCATACACTTATGAAATTCAAATCCGGCGGTGTAGGTTCTGCAATTATAGGAGATAACGGTAAGGTAGCCGGGCATGCTTCATTTCATAATATTAGTGCGTTAACCGCCTCTTTTGCTATTCTTTCGGCAATCACTTCACAATATTATCTTCATAGTATTGACAGTAAATTAACTGATATAAAATCTATTTCTCAATCAATACTGGATTTTCTGGAAACTGATAAAAAGTCAGAGCTTAAATCTGAAATAGATTTTGTAAACCGGGCTGTAAATAATTATGATCATATTATTTCAAACGAAGCCCAGAGAATATCAACGATCACAAATCTGCAAAGCACTGTCAAGGTTTCAATCAAAGACTGCGAATTTTATGCAGATTTTTTGAAAAGAACAATATACCGTAATTCACATATTCAGGAAGATTGTCGCCTTGCATTTAATTACAAAGCACTTCTTGAAAATTCCTTGAGTCTGTATACTATGAGCAGCATTCTTGAAGCTTACTATGCTCAGAATTTCGATCCTAAATATCTTGCAGGTGTGAAGAACGATTTGCTTGATCATATAAGAAGTTTTGAAAAAATAATCGCCCCGTCCTTCGAGCATTTGAAAAAACGTATAAACAATACATATGATACGTGGTACTGGAAGTTTGATAACCGCAGAGAAGTATTGGATAATATATATAGCATTCTTAGAGCTTATCAAAACAAAGAACCTTCAAGATTTCAAAAAACAACAATAAATGCTTTTGATCTTATATTTGAAAACAAACAGTACTATATTGACGGTTCCGGAAACGTTCTGGTCAGAACAAATAAAATATGAATTACAAGAAAATATGCTTTCGGAGTTCAGCTTATGAGTATTATCAAAAGAATAGAAAATAAAGCAAAAAAAAGCGTAAAGAAAAAGGTGCAGAAACTCGTTGAAAAAGAGTACAGCAAGAATGCAGGAAATAACAAAAGTCACATTATCGACGCTTTATCCGACAAAGACTATGATGTTATCAAAAATAAAAAACAAAGCAAAAAATCGTCCGGAAAAAGTCGTAGCGGCAATTAATTGATTCCCGGCGGCATTCTTAATATTCTATAACTATAAACTAAAAACTAAAAACTGATTAATCTTNNAGGGCTGTATCGAGCAGATGTGCCGTTTGTTCAACACAAAGCTGACAAAGAACTCTGTTGAAACAGATGAGCCGTGCAGAATCAGAATGGACGACTGGGAAATGGAAGAAAAAGTGCAGAGTGCCGTTAATACTCTCTGGGGTGAGATAGCAACGGAAAATCTTGATACCCATGCGGATTTGAACGGCTACCATGAAGATTTTTACAAGCTTTTCGGATTTGGTGCAGAGGGCGTTGACTATGAAAGTGATGTCGATATTGACATTAAGCTTGACTGCTGAAAGTCCGTTTATTGAAAATATATGATATATAAATGGATTTTTTGTAGGAAATTTTTGTGCAAAACTATTGATTATATTTTCGTTTCGTGATAAAATATATTACGAATGTAAAAAGTTTTATTGAAATTGTTTCATTCAATGGAAAATGCGCAAAAAATATACTATAATAGAACGGAGATGATTTATCTATGCCAAGAAGTGCAGGCATATTGATGCCCATTACTTCGCTGCCTTCCCCTTACGGAATAGGCACACTCGGCAAAGCAGCGTATGAATTTGTAGACTTTCTGAAAGAAGCCGGTCAGACATACTGGCAGCTGCTTCCCGTAGGTCCGACAAGCTACGGCGATTCACCGTACCAGTCCTTCTCTACATATGCGGGCAATCCATATATGATAGATCTGGATATGCTTTGCGACGATGATCTTCTTATTCGTGATGAGCTTAAGAAGATAGATTGGGGTTCCAACTCTCAGTATGTAGATTACGAAAGACTGTATAATATCAGATTCGATGTACTCAGAAAAGCCTATGAAGCCTTCAAGCAGAAGGATCAGCAGGAGTTCTGGGATTTCATGAGAGATGAGAACAGCTGGCTTACCGATTACGCCCTTTATATGGCTGTAAAGAAATTCTTTGACGATAAGCCCTGGTCAGACTGGCCGGATCCCCTCATCAAATATCGTAATCCTGATACCATAGATTATTATCTGCGTCTGCTGTATGAAGATGTTATGTTCTGGAAATGGCTCCAGTTCATATTCTACAAGCAGTGGGCGGAACTCAGGGCATATGCTAATGCAAGCGGTATAAAACTCTTCGGAGATATGCCGATCTATGTAGCTATGGACAGCGCAGATACATGGGCTAACCCCGATGTATTCTGGCTTGATGACGAACGCAGACCTGTCTGTGTTGCAGGCTGTCCCCCTGATTATTTCTCCGAGACAGGTCAGCTCTGGGGCAACCCGCTTTATGACTGGATCTATCTCGAGGAGACAAACTTTGACTGGTGGATAAACCGTGTAGCAGGCGCACAGAGAATGTTCGATGTTACAAGGATCGACCATTTCAGAGCTTTTGACCAGTTCTATGCAATTCCCTACGGCGCAGAAAACGCTATAAACGGCGAATGGATAGACGGTCCGAATATGAGATTCTTTGAAAAAATGAAACAGCGTCTTGGCGATGTTCCGATCATCGCTGAGGATCTCGGTCTTCAGACGCCCGGCGTTGCTAAGCTGCTCAAGGATTCCGGCTATCCCGGAATGAAGATCCTTGAATTCGCTTTCGACTCCAAAGAGGACAGCAACTATCTGCCCCATAACTATGAAAGAAACAGCGTATGCTATACAGGTACGCATGACAATGATACTGTTATGGGATGGCTCGCTCAGGCAAGTGAAAAGGATATTGAATTTGCAAGAGAATATTGCCACCTTGATAAGTCAGAGGGCTACAACTGGGGCTTTATACGCACCGCATATGCAAGCGTAAGCGATTATGCTATCGTTCAGATGCAGGATATCCTGGGTCTCGGCGGTGAGGCAAGAATAAATACCCCCTCTACTCTCGGCGGAAACTGGACATGGAGAATGAAAGAGGGCGCTGCTTCGCCTAAGATCGCAAAGAAACTCTATACTTTATCAAAAACTTTTAGAAGGCTGGAGGATGACAAAAAGATGAAGAAAAATGCCATTATCGACAACCTCATTCTTACCGCAAAGAACGAGTACTGCAAGGAGCTCCATGAGCTTTCACCCGCAGAACTCCATGAAGCACTCGGTAAGGCTATGATGGGCGAAATTTCCGAAAAATGGGCTGAAAGCAAGAGAAATCACGCAAATGATCGCCGTGCTTATTATCTGTCAGCAGAATTCCTTATGGGTCGTATGATGTACAACAACCTTTATGCTATGGGTGTTCTCGATCAGACAAAGAAGCTCCTTGAGGCTAAGGGCGTTGATATCAACGTATTTGAAGAGATCGATGACGCAGCTCTCGGTAACGGCGGTCTCGGCAGACTTGCTGCATGTTTCCTTGATTCTGCTGCTACTCATGACGTTCCCCTCGACGGTTACGGCATCCGTTATAAGTACGGTCTGTTCAAGCAGGAGATCGTTGACGGCTTCCAGGTAGAGGTTGCTGACGACTGGCAGCGTTTCGGTGATCCGTGGTGCATCAAGAGAGCAGAGGATACTGTATATGTTAATTTCGCTGATCAGACAGTAAAGGCTGTTCCCTATGATATGGCTATCATCGGCTATGGCACTGATAATATAAATACACTTCGTCTCTGGGAAGCAGAAGCTGTTAATGACTTTAACTTCCTTGAGTTCAATGACTGCAAATATGACGAGGCTGTTAAGGATAAGAATGACGCTGAGAATATCTCCAAAGTTCTCTATCCGAACGACAACAGCTATGAAGGAAAGGTACTCAGACTCAA
>DEHG01000074.1:15409-16362 GCA_002351795.1 Ruminococcaceae bacterium UBA2806
CTCAGACTCAAGCAGCAGTACTTCTTCTCAAGCGCATCTCTCCAGGATATCCTCAAGAGATATAAGTCAAGACACGGCATCGACCTGTCACATTTTGCAGAAGAGACAGCTATTCAGCTCAACGATACACACCCGACAATCTCTATCCCCGAGTTTGTAAGAATTCTTACAAATGAAGGCTGCAGCTTTGACTGGGCTCTTGACGTTGCAAGAAAGACATTCTCTTACACCAACCATACAGTAATGCAGGAAGCTCTTGAAAAATGGGATATCAACCTTATGAAGAGCGTAATTCCGGATGTTTACGATATCATCGTAAGGATCAACGATAAGCTTATGGCTGAGCTTAAAGAGAAGAACGTTGATAAGGACGCTATCAAGAACATGGAGATCATCGACGGTCATCGTGTTCATATGGCAAGAATGGCTTGCTATATTTCAACATATGTAAACGGCGTTGCTGCTATTCATACTCAGATCCTCAAGGACGATACCCTCAAAGAGTGGTATGCACTTTATCCTGAGAGATTCCAGAATAAGACTAACGGTGTTACACAGCGTCGTTGGCTCGGTCTTTGCAACCCCGAATATGCTGAGTTCATTACAGATCTTATCGGCAGCAAGTGGCTGCGCAACCTTGACGAGCTTAAGAAACTTGAAGATCATCTCTCACAGGAGAATATCGACAGATTCAGCGGCATCAAGTATCAGAAGAAGAAGGAGCTTTCAGAATATATACAGAAGCATGAAGGTCTCTGGATCGATCCTGACTTCTTCTTTGATATCCAGGTAAAGCGTCTGCATGAGTACAAGAGACAGCTTATGAATGCATTCTCCATCATGGCTATCTACTTCCGCATTAAGGAAGGCAAGCTCCCGAACTTCACACCGACAGCATTTATCTTCGGTGCAAAGGCAGCTCCCGGCTATGCAAGAGCTAAGGCTATCATCAA
>DEHG01000106.1:0-33074 GCA_002351795.1 Ruminococcaceae bacterium UBA2806
TGCTCTAGCCAACTGAGCTATACCGCCATTTTTCCGCTGCAACAATCAGCTTTATTATTATATTACATTAAAACTATTTTGTCAATTGTTTTTTTAATTCTTATAGAATTATTACTATACGATTTGTAATATAATAAATTACTATACAAAAAGAATATATTTTATAGTTGATTTCTTGTTTTTACAAATGGTATTATTAACAGATTTTTAATACAAATAAAGAATTAAACAGTTTTCAACATCAAAATGTTGAAAAAGTGGAAAACTTATCAACCTCATAGTTGAAATACATATATAGCTAAAATCGACAAATAACGATCATAAAACACAATATGTTGTAGTTTTATTTTTTTCAATACATATTTAAACGTAATAATTTTATAAAAATTACAGATTGTAAATTGTTTTAAACACTTTCAACATTTCGATGTTGAAAACTCAGTGTAATTCAACTTTTACAATCTGTAAAATACTCATTTTTTAGTATGGACAGATGATCCATATCATAATAAACGCCGTCTTTCAGAAGGTCTTCTCTTAATGTGCCTTCAAATTTCATTCCTATTTTTTCCATTATCCTGCGTGAGGCATAATTGATACTCATGCAGCGACCTGATATTTTTTCAAAACCTAATTTTTCAAATCCGAAACTTAACATTTCAACAGCCGCTTCAGTTGTAAACCCCTGATTTTTCAGTCCTGTATCTATAAAATATGATATATCAGCATGGTTATGCTCCATGCTGACATTGATAAGACCTACATTGCCTATATATTGATCATTTTCTTTCAGAAACATACCGAATTCAAAGCTCTGCATAGTTTTGATATTGTTTTTAATGAATTTAAACCATTTTTTCGCCCTGCTTTTGGGATAGTCCTTCGGGATGCCATATGTAGTTGCATAAACTTCCTGCTGTCTGACAACACGAAGATAATCATTTATATCGGAAGTTTTGTATTCACGGATATATAATCTTGGTGTTTCAAAATACCATGCAGACATAACGGATAACTCCTTTATCAGTAAACGGGAGCAGCAATATCCATTGTTGCGGCAGCATTCAGCTTCATACCGGCCGTATTTCCCGAAAGAAATTCATAATATGCCTGAGAGCCTATCATTGCGGCATTATCTCCGCAAAGCTGCAGCGGCGGATAATAGCATTTCCAGCCACGATTTTTACATTCCTGTTCAGTTCTTTTTCTCAGAAGAGAATTTGCGGATACACCACCGGCTAAAACAAGCCTGTCATAGCCTGATTTTTCGGCAGCAGAGATAAAATTTGTCAGCAGAATGTCAACAACTGTTTTTCTGAAAGACGCTGAAAGATCGGCTGTCGGCAGCGTCTCTCCCCTTTGTGCCGCATTATGTATCAGATTAATTACGGCAGTTTTCAGACCCGAAAAACTGAAATCATATGGATTGCCGCTTAGCTTGGGACGGGGCAGCTTAAAAGCATCGGGGTCGCCGCTTTGAGCCGCTTTATCAAGATAGATCCCTCCCGGATAGGGCATACCCATAGTTCTTGCAGCCTTGTCAAATGCTTCTCCGGCAGCGTCATCCCTTGTTTTTCCTATGACCGTCATTTCTGTATAATCTCTGACCTCAACGATATGACTGTGACCGCCAGATACGACAAGACAAAGAAAAGGAGGTTTCAGATCCTTATGTTCAAGATAATTTGCCGCAATATGACCTCTCAGATGATGAACCGGTATAAGCGGCAGCCCGCTTGACAGTGAAAGCCCTTTTGCAAAATTAACGCCGACAAGCAAAGCGCCTATAAGTCCGGGCGCATAGGTCACTGCAAGTGCGTCAAGATCATCAAGCTTCATTTCTGCCTGAGAAAGAGCTTCCTTAACAACTCCGTTTATTGATTCGCAGTGACGGCGGGAGGCTATTTCGGGAACGACTCCACCGTATAGCTTATGCTCCTCGACCTGAGTCGCTATTACGGAGGAAATAATATTTCTGCCGTCTTCTATAACTGCCGCTGCTGTTTCATCGCAGGAGCTTTCTATCGCCAGTATTTTCATTTTTACACCTTCCGCTATATATTTATCTTATCACAAGTGAGAATAAGCGCATCCTCAACAGGATCACGGTAAAAATTCTTTCTTAGTCCTACTTCCTCAAAGCCCATTGAACTATATAAAGCAATTGCCGCTGTATTTGAAGGGCGCACTTCAAGGGAAACAGACTCTGCGCCTTTATTATGCGCCATTCTGAATGTTGTTTCCAGCAAAGCTCTTCCGATGCCCTTTCTTCTGTAATCGGGAAAAACTGCTATATCTGAAATATAACAGCTTTCACAGACAACACATGATCCCATGTAACCCACTATTTCATCTTTATCATTTACAGCAGTAAAGAAATGAGCAATGTGGTTATCAAGCTCTTCCTCAAGATTATTTTCAGTCCAGGGCTGGGAGAAGCATATTTTTTCAAGCTCGGCTATCTTAGGTATATGTTCTTTGGTCATTGGTATTATTCTGATATTTTCCATCTGCCGCACCTATACCTTATATCTTGATAAAAGATATTTACAGAATTCATCAATTGCATTTTCAATTGATTTCCGACATCTTCTGTATGTTACCAGATCCGAACCGTAAGGATCCGGTATTCCTCCGCCCAGAACATATATCTTTTCCCCGGGGACACCGATCGAACGCAGAGTCATTGCATGATCCTGCGTCATAACGACATATATATCGGTGATATCAATATCATGCTCCCTTATTATTCTCGGCTTATGAAAGCTGATATCAATATTTATTTCATTGCATACTGTAACTGCATTCGGTGATACATGGGTATCATCGCAGAATCCTAAAGCTGCGCTGCTGAAAATACTTTCTATACCCAGTTCTGCTGATCTTTTTGCATATATAGCCTTTGCCATCGGACTGCGGCAGGTATTTCCTGTACATATAAACAATATATGCAGCATATTTTATTCCCCCTTGGAATGATAAACGGATAATTCCGTAAGTTAAGATAAAGCACTTATTAAAGATATCATTATGTTTTTGCTTCGTACCATGTTTTTCCTATCCCGGCATCTGCAATAAGCGGAACTGACAGGTTTACTGCATTCTGCATTTCCTCGCTCAGGATGGCAGCCGCTTTTTCTGCTTCATTTTCAGGTGCTTCGACAATAAGTTCATCGTGTACCTGAAGTATAAGGCGGGACAGCATTTTTTCGTTTTTAAGTCTGTTATATACCTTTATCATTGCAATTTTAATAATATCGGCGGCAGTTCCCTGAATGGGCATATTCCTTGCCACTCTTTCCCCGAATGCTCTCAGATTATGATTTGAGGCGGCAAGCTCAGGAAGATATCTTCTTCTGCCGAACATTGTCGTTACATAGCCGTCAGATTTTGCCTGTTCAACGGTATTTTTCATATAATGGTCGATACCGCTGTATAATTTCAGATAATCCTTTATATAGGTGTCGGCTTCCTTTCGGGTAACGCCTATATCCTTTGAAAGGGAAAATGCGCCTATTCCGTAAACAATACCGAAATTGACAGCCTTTGCACGGCTTCTGAGTGAAGGGCTTATCATTTCTTCCGGCAGATCAAATACCTTTGCAGCTGTTGAAGTGTGTATATCCTTGTTTTCTTTGAATGCCTCTATCATATTGATATCATTGGATATTGAAGCTAAAACACGAAGTTCGATCTGTGAATAGTCGGCATCTACAAGTAAATATCCGTCCTTTGCCGTAAAGAATTTACGCAGCTCCCTGCCTCTTTTTGTTTTTACGGGAATATTCTGGAGATTAGGTTCAGTCGAGCTTATTCTGCCGGTTCTTGTTTCTGTCTGATTAAAGCTTGAATGTATCCTTCCGTCCGGATGTATTACCTTCAGCAGTCCGTCGCAGTAGGTCGATTTAAGCTTTGTAAGAGTTCTGTATTCAAGTATATCATTTATAACGGGATGCACGTTTCTCAGTTCTTCAAGAACCTCGGCATTTGTGGAATAACCGCTTTTTGTTTTCTTTTTTGCGGGCAGCATAAGCTTTTCAAAAAGCGCAGTGCCGAGCTGCTTAGGAGAATTGATATTGAATTCATAGCCGACCTGATCGCATATGCTTTTTCTCAGCCTTTCAATATCTTCATTCATGCTTTCGCCGTATTCATATATTCCCTGTCTGTCAACAGCGAATCCGATATTTTCCATAGAGGCAAGAACCTCTGCAAAGGGCAGCTCTATTTCAGTCAGCAGCTTCATCTGCTGTTTATCTTCAAGTTCTGCCGTAAGCTTATCGGTAAGCGGGATAAAGCTTTCCATTCCGTTTGCATTATCGGTTCTGAACGGACTTATGCCGTATTCACCAAAAAGCCTTTCAAGCTTATAATCGGGCGCATTGGGATTGAGCAAGTATGCTGCAAGCATGGTATCGAAAACAAGACCTTCAAATCTGTATCCGCATTTATCGGCTGCGGCAAAAACGGGCTTGCAGTTGTGTGTACGCTTTTTAATGCTGCCGTCTTTAAGAAAGCTTTCAGTGAAGCCTATAAAATCAGGCGTCAATGAATTTGCGCTGTAAACATTTTTTCCGTCACAGATAATAAGCTCTGTGATATCTTCTCCGTCAGTTTCATACAGGAAATCAACAGTTTTATTTTTTAACTGCTCATATATTTCCATAAGCGGCATATCATTTACAGTGACTAAAGCCCTGTCGTTTTTTTCAGTCATTCCGGCGGCGGCAGATGCTGCAATATCCTTTCCGCTAAGTCCCCATTTTTCCATCAGAGAGAAAAGCTCATATTTTGCCATCAGACCCGCAGCCTTTGACTTATCGCAGATTGAAGGAACATATCCGCTTATATCCGTATCTACAGGCGCCTGAGTATTGATAGTGCCGAGCATATAACTAAGATAAGCGCTGTCCTTTCCGGCAATAAGCTTATTGCGGATACCCGGCTTGACATCGATAGTATCTATATTATTGTATATATTATCAAGGCTTTCAAATCTTGTAATAAGATCCTTTGCACCCTTTTCTCCTATTCCGGGAACGCCGGGGATACAGTCCGATGTATCGCCCTGTATAGCCTTTATATCAATAAGCTGTTTTGGGCTTACTCCGTAAACCTCCATGATCTTATCCTCATCATAGAGAGTTACCTCAGGTTTACCGAATTTTGTTGCGGCTATACGAACGCTTACTGTCGGGGATACAAGCTGAAGGCTGTCACGGTCGCCCGTTGCTATTATACATTCATAGCCTTCATCTGTGCATTTTTTTGCAAGCGTTCCTAAAATATCATCAGCTTCAAATCCCTCGCAGGTGACAATACGAAATCCTAAAGCTGACAGAATATCTTTAAGCGGCTGCATCTGTCCGGCAAGCTCATCCGGCATACCCTTGCGGTTTGATTTATAGCCGTCATATGCCTTATGCCTGAATGTAGGAGCTTTAAGATCAAATGCAACAGCAACTGCGTCGGGGCTGCTTTCATCAAGCAGTTTACGCAGGGTAGTAAGAAAGCCATATATAGCGTTTGTATAATGACCGTCCTTTGTTGAAAGAAGCTTTATTCCATAATACGCTCTGTTAAGTATACTGTTTCCGTCCAGTACAAGCAGTTTCATATTGTAACCTCTTTTCAGAAATAAGTTTACCGTTTTTTGCTGACAAAAAGTGCTATCCAGATAAAAACACTTATAATAAGCAGCACAACAGAAATAACGACAGCAGCGCCTGTACCGAACAATCCGAAGGATGAAATGAAACCCAGAATAACAGACAGGGCAGGCAATACTATCAGAATAATTTTTTTGGGTTTAGTGATACTGTTTTCGGTCAGCCTTATCATAACAGCAAGAGATATGACCATACATATCAGGGAAAAAACTCCGGCTGTGAAAAAAACAGCAAGCGCAAATAAAAAATTACCCATTTATTCAGTCCTCGGATGATGAACGTATACAATCCATTATACCAACGTTTTTGCCGTGTCTTTTATATACCCTCGGAACTCTTTTTCCGACAAGGCATACAAGCTCATAATTTATTGTACCCGTCATTTGTGCGATATCGTCAAAGGAAATCGTATTATACGTACCGTCACCGATAACGGTCACTTCATCACCTGTTTTTACATCTTCTATATCTGTAACATCTATCATTACCTGATCCATGCATACTCTGCCGATCACAGGGGCTTTCTTTCCTCTTACAGTCATATATGCCCTTCCGGAAAGACTTCTTGAATAGCCGTCGGCATATCCTATCGGAACTGTTGCTATTTTGGTAGGCTTATCGGTAACAAACGTTCCTCCATAGCTGACAGCTGTACCCGGTTCAACTGTCTTGATAAGCGCAATAACGCTTTTTATCTGCATAGCCTGTTTAAGATCAAGCTTTCCGGCAAGCTTTGAGGACGGTGAAAGACCGTAAAGAATGATACCTGCCCTTACGCAGTCAAACCTTGCCTGTTCATAATCTATAATAGCCCCGCTGTTGGAGCAGTGTACAGTTTCAAATTTTATACCGTCATTTTCAAGCTTATCAACAGCATCGGAAAAACATTCAAACTGATGAAGTGTAGCGTCTTTTCCCTCTTCTGCCTCATCTGATACGGCAAAATGCGTAAATATCCCGCATACATTGATTCCCGGGAGGGAGCATACCTGTTTTATATCATCAAGAGAATTCTTATCTCTTTCTATATCCTGATACATAAAGCCTATACGGCTCATACCCGTATCTAATTTTATATGGGCTTTGACGGTAACATTATCAGCAGCGGCATTTTCCGAAAGCTGTTTTGCATAATCGGTCGAAAGCACAGCCTGAGTTATATCATTATCAGCAAGCTCCTTTGCCATTTCAGCAGGAGTGAATCCGAGTATAAGTATAGGCTTTGTAATACCGCTTTCTCTTAACTGGAGAGCTTCTTCTATGTTTGATACAGCAAAGCGGTCAGCGCCGAGCTTTTCATAATACTGACCAAGGAAAACAGCGCCGTGACCGTAGCCGTCTGCCTTTATCACGCACATTATTTCCGTATCATTGCCGACTTTTTTTCTTATTTCCTTAAAATTATGTCTTATAGCGTCAATATCAACTTCAGCCCATGTTCTTCTCAGAAAATCGATCATAAATAAAGCCTCACATTATTCTGGATTATTTCTATACCTTATATTGTACTCCATAACCCCTTCAATGTCAATGATTTACCTATTAGCAGCGTGAAAATCAGAATTATGATCTTACATCTTAAAACCTGAATTCATGAGATACCTGTACAATTTCTTCTGTATCTGTAGTTTTATTTACAGATCGCCGCCTGATTGTAGCTTTAGCAACAAAACAGCCAATTATTGAATATTGTTAAATCCTGCAAAAAATGATATTCTATAATCACAGCGAGGGACAAAACAAAAACCTCACAGAAAATAAAAAAACAAAAGTAAAAAAAATAAAGGAGTTAATCAAAATGAAAAAGACAGTTACAAGAAAGATTTTTGCAGGTATTATGGCAGCAGTTTGTTCAGTATCAGCTATGTCAGCAGTTACAGCAATGACAGTAAGCGCAGCTTCACCGTCAGTATCCGTTTCATCAGTAAGCCGTCAGGTCGCTGTTGTAAACCTCAAGGGCGAGGACTGGAACTACAGTGCAGACAGCCTTTGCGCTAAGATCACCTGTGATTATAACTGGTCAACCTGCAATTGCTGCTTCAAGGCATCAGGTGTTACGCCGGGTGTGACAAATGCAGTTCTTAAGGCAGAGGTAGAGGACGGCTACTGGCAGAATGTTCCGATGAAGTTTACAGTTGACAATAACCTCAATGTAAAGGGTCAGCAGAACGGAAGTGTATATTACACAGGTAAGAAAAAGTCACAGTCAGGCAGCCAGACTCAGCAGAGCCAGTCACAGCAGCAGGCAGCTCCGAAATATCAGTCATCAACAACGACTTATACAATGAAGGGCTGCAACTGGAATTACAGCGCAGACAGTCTTTGTGCATCTATAGGCTGTGATTTCAACTGGAATACATCTACCTGCAAATTCATTATCACAGCTTCAAAGCCCGGTGTAACAAACGCAGTTCTCAAGGCAAAGAGAACTGACGGCAAGTGGAACAACACACCTATCCGCTTCACTGTTGACAATAATCTCAACATCAGCTATCAGAAGACAGGCGATATGTTCGTAACAAATAACTGATATCGGTCTGAAAAAGCTTACAGGGTTGCCATTTGATATAAAAAGCCGCCGTTTATTCCATTAAGTTTACGGAATAAACGGCGGTAATTTTTATTGTTTAAATTTCAACTTTTTAACAATGAATTGTTGAAAATGTTGAAAACATCAGATATGAATAAGAGTTTCAAGAACATCGGCAGCTGCCTTTGCTTCATCGCTTACAATGCTTTCGATCTTTCCGTCATCACAGGCTTTTGCGTTTTTCGGGTCTATCGGGAGCTGTGCAATGACTTTAAGATCAAATTCCTTTGCAACCTCGTCAATTTTGCTCTCACCGAAGGGATAATGCTTCTTTCCGCAGTCAGGACATACATAATAGCTCATATTCTCAACTACTCCGAGGATGGGAACATTCATAAGCTTTGCCATTTTTACAGCCTTGCCTACGATCATTGATACAAGATCCTGCGGTGAAGTTACAACTATGATTCCGTCAAGCGGAAGTGACTGATAAACCGTCAGCGGGACATCACCTGTTCCGGGAGGCATATCTACAAACATAAAGTCGATATCGCCCCATACAACATCGGACCAGAACTGCTTTACGGTGCCTGCAAGAATGGGTCCTCTCCATACAACGGGATCGGTGGCGTTCTCCAAAAGAAGGTTGATGGACATTACCTTAATGCCGCCCTCGGTAATTACAGGGTGTATGCCCTTTTCGCTGCCCATTGCCCTTTCATTAAGACCGAAAGCCTTAGGTATGGACGGACCTGTTATATCAGCGTCAAGAATAGCTGTTTTATAGCCTTTTCTGCTGAACATAACGGACATGAGCGAGGTTACTATTGATTTGCCTACGCCGCCCTTGCCGCTGACTACGCCGATAACCTTGCGTACCCTGCTGAAATCGTTCAGACTTTCGTGCAGCTCTACAGTTACGCCGCCCTCTCTTGAGGAACAGTTTGCGCTGCAGGTACTACAGTCATGTGTACATTCCTCTGTTACTTCTTTTTCCTTTTGATTCTCTGCCATTATAAATGACCTCCTTGTTTTATTGACAGCCTTGCGGCTAAAATTATTTATTCATCAGTATCTTCTGTACCTTCATCATCTTCAGGTGTTTCCGTAGTTTCCGAAGTTTCTGCTGCTTCTGTAGTTTCTAAAGTTTCTGCCGTTTCTTCTGCTTCATCGGTTTCCTCAGATTCTGATTCATCGTCAACAGGTTCTTTTTCAGCTTCTTTTACAGCTTTTTTAGCGCCTGACTTTGGTCTGTCAAGCTCATAGCCGCTGAGGAATGTGTAGGGGATCCCATATCCGAGAGCTACAGCCGCAATGCTGACAGTTTCAGGAACAGCCTGAAGATCAAGCGGGAAGGGAAGTCCTATAGCGCAAGCCGAAAGAATGATGTATAAAGCGGGAAGATCTATAAACAAAAGAGCTGCAAATGAAAAACGCTTTACCTGCTTGCCGTCGCCTACTCTTGTCGCATAAAACAGTATCAGACCGAATACGACATATACAAGAGATTTAAGCAGAAGTTTTACAGTGGAATCCATTCCGTTAGAATTTTCAATTATTCCCATAAAGAAATAGGAACAAATTACATAAGCAATTACAAGAAATGCCGAAAAAACAAGTCCCGAGACATCCTTTTTCATTTTCATAAAAATATCGCCTTTCCTTTATCTTAATTTTGCTGCAAGACACAGCCAGCCTTTTTCCTCATACTGTTCAAATACGGTCATATTTTCGGGCAGCGCATCCAGAACGTCCTGTAGTCTGCTGTCGATAATTCCGCTCATGATATAAACAGTATTTTTATCCATATGCTTTTCAATATCAGCCGAAAGCATTATTATTGCATCGGCAACGATATTTGCAGTGATAATATCAAAGGTACCTTCAACCTTATCGGCTAAATTTCCCTTTATACCCTTGTATCTGTCCTCAACATGATTAAGCTTTGCATTTTCCATTGAGGATTTTACCGCCATTTCGTCAATGTCGATACCAAGAGCGCTTTGTGCGCCAAGAAGAAGTCCGGCAACTGAAAGAATACCGCTGCCGCTGCCGACGTCAAGCATTCTTGAACCCGGATGCACAAATTTTTCAAGAGCTTCAAGACAAAGCCTTGTTGTTTCATGCGTACCCGTACCGAAGGCAAGACCCGGCTCTAAATTCAGAACGACCCTGTCCCCCGCTTCATAATCGTCACGCCATATAGGGCGGATAAGTATTTTTTCACCGACAGGGATGGGCTTGAAATACTTTCTCCAGCTTACAAGACAGCTTTCAACATCGCAGCTGCCCGAGCTTATCTCATAGGATATACCCTCAGCGCCAAGACGTTCACGGATAAATGAAACTGCCTCGGCGGGATTTTCCTCTGGGCTTATATAAATATGAATAATGCCGTGTTCCCTGTCCTTTTTAAGAAGCTCCTCATCTATCAGGTCGATATTGGCAATTTCCAGTACCTCCTGTTCAAGCTCGGAGTAATCCTCGATATAGATGCCGTAAGGCACTGTCATCTGGGCAATATTGCCTGCCGTTTCAATATCCTTTGAAGGAACAGTGACTGTTATTTCCGTCCAATCCATTTTCTTTTTCCTTTCTCATCCGTTTTTATTGCGGGAAGTCCAAGTTTTTTACCGGATTTTGATTTCTTTTTTTCGGAAACGTTTTTTTTCTTGTTTCCGCAATCATTGAAACTCATATTGAAAGCAAGTCCGTTTTTGATAGGTGAGATCAGAAAACCTGTAATAGTGCCGATTGCTGCCCCAAGGAAAAAACATAAACCTGCTATCAGGGCTATTGTTGACTTATTCATTTTATCCTCCTTCATTATAATAACAGTATGTTTATTATTATAATGCAAAACCGCCGCAAAAACAACTATAAATTTGTCTGTTTTATGATTTGAAGAACAATTTTATAAAATAATTACCTGAATCCGTGAAAGTCCGAAGAAAAAAAGTTTCGCCACCAGCGTGACGCTGGACTCTAAATGCGGGGTTCGCTACACTCCGTTTCGCCAGCGTGACGCTGGACTCATAACGCCCGGCGAGCCGCCGGAGCCGTAACGCAGGGTGCATGGGGGTGCGGGTGTCTGGTGTACTGTTCTTGCAGCGGTTATTATAATCTGTTGTCACATTGCGTCACGGCTGAACTTATTTTTTTTTTGTTTTGCTTGACTTTATATGTAAAGCAGTGATATAATTAGTTTACAATAGATTCAAATGTATTATGGGAAAGCTGCATTTGGATCAAATTTATTACACTTTATAAAAGCATTTTGGGAGGTATTGTCTATGAAAATGCAAAAAAAATTGCTCAGAAAATCACTTTGTATAGCACTTGGTGCCGTTACACTTGGAGGCTTTGCTGCTGTTGCTGCTCCTGTATTAACAGATAGCGGAATTGTAGCTGAGGCTGCTTTTAGTACTAATCTTAATTATAAAGATTACAAGTATAAGATAGTAAATGATGACTATGCAGTAATAACAGAGTATGCAGGCAGGGATAAAAACCTTGTTATCCCCGAATCAATCCATGATTTCAAGATCATCGGTATTGCAGGCGGTGCTTTCACAGGCAATCAGGTTATCGAAACAGTTGAGATACCCGAAGGTGTAATGGAGATCGGAAACGGCGCATTTTATAAGTGCGACAATCTGGCTAGTGTAAGTATTCCTTCTACTGTAGAATCTATCGGCTATAAGGCTTTTGCTGAAACTTCTCTGACTTCAGTTGAGATCCCTGAATCCGTAAAGAAAATCGGAGTATCAGCTTTCAACAGCTGTTATCTGCTTAGAGAGGCAACTATTAATGCAGAAGTTGATGAAATTCCTATGTTTGCATTCAATAACTGTGCATCACTTGAAAAAATAGATCTTCCGTATTCTGTTCAGAAGATCGGCTTCCAGGCTTTCGGTCATTGTTCAGCTCTTGAGTCCGTAGATATCCCTGAGGATGTTGTTTCGATCGGTGACAGAGCTTTTGTCGGATGTTCTTCACTTTCTGAGGTAAATCTTAATGATAATCTTCAGAGCATAGGTCTTGAGGCATTCTATAGCTGCTCAAAGCTTATGAGTGTTGAAGTACCGAAGAACGTTCAGAAGATCGGTCTTATGGCATTCGGCTACTCATATAACGGAGCAGTAAAGAAGTTTATCCCGCATCCTGATTTCAAAATGACTGTTTATTTGGACAGCGCAGGTCAGGCATATGCAGTAAAGAACGGTTTCCAGTTTGAAACTCTTTATGAGCCGCTCCAGAATGATTCCACCACAGAAAAGTCTGAGTATAATCTTGGTGAAGAAATTGTTATAAAAGGTGCTGCATCAGGCGGTTCAGGTGAATATACTTACTCATATTACTTTAAGAGATCAGCTAACAAGAACTGGAAGCTTATCGGTGAGGAAAATACTACTGAAACAACTGCATCCTTTACTCCTAAAGCAGATGCTTTCTATGATGTAAAAGTAGTTGTTACCGATTCAAATGGTGAAAGTTCTGAATTGGAAATGTTTATTTGCCCCAATAAGAAGTTTATGGAGAACGATTCTTATCTTGCATCATCCAAGGTTGCTCTCGGCAAAAATGTAAAGATATATGGCAAAGCAAGGTGTTCCTATATAGCAGATGAAGGCGAGGAAATGCCCGAAGCAATGACATATACCTATTATTTCAGAAGATCAGGCAATACAGCATGGAAGATGATAGGTACGGAAGATACAAATAGTGATTCCGCAAGCTTCAAGCCCTCAGCAGCCGGAACTTATGAAGTAAAGGTTGTTACAAAGTTCGGTACTCTTTCCGATGAAAAGATCCTTACTGCAACAGTTGAATAATATATTATAAAAAACATAATAAACTAAAAAACTGACCCTCCGTTTGTTTATTGCAGACGGAGGGTATTTTCTATGTGTTATTCATTGCTGTTTTGTGTGCTTTCGCTGAAGTCGATACTGTCTTTTATATCGCTGACAGCCTTGCTTAATTCACCGTTGTTTATACCGCTTTGTAAGCTTCCGGCAGCGCTGTTAAGCTCATTTCCGGCATTATCAAGACCGTTATGTATATCGCTTACCATATCGCTTAATTCAGATGCTGCGCTGTTGAATTCACTTTGCAGATCCTGAGCCTCGCTCATAAGTCCTGTAAGATTCTTTGCAGCTTCATCCTGTGCTTCCTTATACTCATTGCAGGAGCAGAAAGTAAGGGCAGTTATGGCAGCCAGACCGATCAATATATATTTAATTGATTTTTTCATTTTGTCACCTCCCTGTTACAAAGCCGTTCCGGAAAGCGCAGCACAGTAAAGATACCTGCTGCGCTCAGAATGACAATGTTATGATTATTTAAAATAATGATGCGGGATCAATATGCTCGCCTCCGGCAAATGCCTCAAGATGGAGATGAGGCTCATCATTCTGCTCAGAAGGAATTGTTCCGATATAGCCTATCGTTTCCCCTGCCATGACATGAACTCCCTCTTCGACAACGGAGACATTTGTCATACCGCAGTAACTCAGCTCATGATCGCTGCTTTTGATGCAGATAATATTGCCAAGCAGCGGATCCTGTTTTATTTCGCTTACTATTCCGCTTTCAACGGCATGTACGGATGCGCCTTCCGCACCGCTGATATCAATGCCGTTATGAGTGCGCCAGTCCTTCATTGTTTCGGAATATACAGGCTTTTCGGGGCTGTAGGTCTTTATGATATCTCCCTTTGATATGGGCTTATAGGTTCTGCCTGATTCCTGTGAGGGTTTTTCGGACGGCTTTTCGTCTGATGACTGAGCCTTGCTTTCTTCTTTTTCCAAAGCAGAGCTTTCATCGGCTTTTTCGGGATAATCCTCTCCGCTTACCTCTTTTGCAGCTTCAAGAACAGAGCTTTCGGCTTTTGACGGCTGTTCGGCTTCGTCCGAAGCGGAATATTCCTCAACGCTGCCGTAGGTATTCCACGCTGCTCCGGCAACAGCAGATATACAAAGAGCAAGAGAAATATAAAAAGCAATGTTTTTACCGGGCGATCTTCTGATATATTTTTCTTTTTTAAGATTGAACATTTCCGGCACCTCCGCTATTATTGTTTACGGAGAGCCTTTGTTTTATGCATTTTTTTCAGACTGTCTTTTCTGCGCTTCAAGCTTTGAAAATATGCAGCCGCAGAAATTCTGTCGGTAAAGTCCGTATTGATATGAAAGCTCCGTTGAACGCTTATATCCGCCCTTTTTTTTAAAATCAGAAAAAAGATATGAAACTCCGTTTTTTTCACTTATCTCTTTACCGATATTATTGAGAACGGCGCTGTCCTTCTGAGGTGATATTGTCAGAGTGGTTGTAAAAAAGTCAAGTCCATATTCCTTTGCTGCAAGCGCAGATTCGTTAAGACGCATACGGTAACATTCAAGACAGCGTTTGCCTCTTTCCGGTTCGTTTTCAAGTCCCTTTGACATCTCATAAAATTTTTCGGGTTCATATTTTCCCTCAATGAATTTTACATCAGGACACATTTCACCGATAAGTCTTTTTTGTTCAGAAACTCTGTGTCTGTATTCGGATTCGGGAGAAATATTAGGGTTATAATAAAACAGTGTGATATCCATATGCTTTGTAAGATATTCAAGTACATAGCTGCTGCAAGGCGCACAGCAGCTGTGCAAAAGCAGTGTAGGTCTTTTGCCTGCTTTTGCAAATTCCTCAAGTGTCTTATCAAGAACAATCTGATAATTTACTTTTTGCATAAATACTCCTTTAACAAGCTATTTCTACAATGTCCTGCGGTTTATTTGCGATAAATGCCGCACCTGATTCTTTAAGCTCGCTGACAGGACGGAAACCCCAGCTTACGCCTATGCTTGTGATACCTGCATTTGCTGCTGTCTGCATATCAATATTGCTGTCGCCAATGTATAGACAGTCCTCTGCCTTTACATCAAGTTCTTTAAGAATAGCAAATACTGAGGTCGGGTCGGGCTTTCTGGGAAATTCATCACGCTTTCCCATAACTTCCGCAAATTTTTTCCCCGGAAAAAGATCATTTACTATCTGTTTTGTAAAAATGTCGGGCTTGTTTGACAGTACACAAAAACGGATATTTCTTTTTTCAAGCTCATCAAGCATCTCTGGTATTCCGTCATAGGGTAATGTAAGATCTGTATTATGTTCATTATAGTATTCGCTGAAGTCGGCAAGGATCCTATTTTTGATATCGCTGTCAGTACCCTCGGGAACGACCATAGCTCTGTCGGCAAGAACTGAAATACCGTTTCCTACCATATAACGATATTTTTCCCTGTCGTGGGTTTCAAAGCCGTTCTTTTTAAGCGCATAATTCATGGCATCCGCTAAATCGTAAAGCGAATTGATCAATGTGCCGTCAAGATCAAAAATGCAGAGTTTTGTCATTCCTCAGTTTCTCCTTTTTCCTCAGGTTTTTTTCTTCTTATAATGGCTGATGTCCTTTTCTTTCCTTCATTCAGTACGGGTCTGGATTCGGAGGCGGGAAGCTCAGGTGTATTTTTGACTCTGCTTCTCATATAAAGCATGATCCCGACAGCCGTCAATACAAGTATCATCCCTATGATACAGAAAATTATTATATCTGCAATATTTGGCGCAGATACCACGAAACTGAGCTTTGCCTCTGTATTTGATATAGTAAAGCTGTATCTGCCGTCCTTATCAGGCTCACATTCGACCTTATCCTCACTGTCAATATATTGAAGCGTCAGGCTTTCCGCAAGCTCTCCGTCCGCAGGCTGAACTATGTAATTAACGGGTGTATCAATATTTTCTCCGACAAGCAGTGATGAAAGATCTACCGTATCGTCGATGATTTTCTTTGTCCGGAGAGTCATAAACGGTATTTCACTTTTTGAGGTGATAATGTTTGCGTCTCCGAAAATATCCGTCAGTTTTACATTTATTTCACTGTCAGAACCGCTGAAGTTTACTGTGCAGACGGAATTTCCGCCGTCAACGGTTTTTTGTGCGATTATTCCGAGCCGTTCAAAATATGACGCTGTATAATCTGTTGCCTCATAACCGTTCTTGGAAATGTCATAGATAAAGGCAATGGATTTACTGATATTATTATTGTCAAGAGGGGTTACACTTATATCAATTGATTCCGGAACATACTGTTTACCGTCATTTATCATCAGTGTAATAGACGGCGACTGGTTGTACAAAGCGACTATCTTTCCGGGATTATTTGTTTCAAGCAGGTTTGCTGCGCTTTCCCATTTCATATCAGAATAGATCCTGCATTCGTCAAGCTTTGAATTGTTTGAAAGAGAGTATGTATATTCAACAGGAACATCACTATTGTCCGGACCGACGTATCCCGAAAAATCAAGAGATTCACAATAGCTGTTCTGGTATGCGAGCGCAGTACTTCCTACAGTCTTGTCGATATAGGTTATATCGCCGTAAACGGTTGACAAAAGTCTGTTGGTATAGCCTTCAAGCTGTTTAAGGGTGATATTTTTAAATTTAACTGTATAAAAATAATGCTCCTTTTCGAGATTCCATTCAGTATATGCGCTTTCTTCAGTAACGGAAGAAAAATACTGTTTTACCTTATCGCCGAGAGAGTCAAAGGTTTTCTGAGTTATATCAAAGGTTATTGTTCTGTCATATAAGGACTCGGTAGCTGTCGTTTTATTAAGAGTTGTTATGCTGATCTTTTCAATAGGCGAACCGCTGCGCTTATTGATCGAAATTACGGGATCTGATGTAATACTTTCTCCGTTGAATGCAACCTTTGTATCAAGCTCCTGTATCTTATGTTCGGGAATTTCAACTCCGTCATTTTTTGCGGAATTATTTATCCATTTCATAAGCTGACTGCTCTGAAAATCCTCATCTATGCGCCAGCCTTTTGCTAAAACTGTATTTGAATTTGAAAATATTACCGAAGGTTCATTTCCTAAAAGTTCTGTAAGCTTTGATCTGTAATCGGAAATGGAAGAAAAGGAAAGAGTAAATGTATATATAAGCTTATCATCAGCTTTCTGACTTGTGTATGTCATTGATGAAGGACAGTTTTTTCTTATGACTGCTTCAAAGCTTTCCGCAAGCTCTGATTTCGGATCAATAACAGACGACGGATATGTAAGCTTTATTGTTCTGCTGCCGGAAAAATCAGGAGTTATGCTGAGATTTGTCATATAGTCAACAAATTCCGGTTCTTTCTTTGAGCATGAACACAATATTATCATGACAAGCAGTGCTAAGATAACAGGTACTGCTTTTTTATATATTTTCAATCTGAACCCTCCGATCTGTTTCAGAAATAATATTTATTATCAAATACTATTTTACTATTTTTTTTCCCTCTTGTAAACTCAAAACTTAAAAATTATATGTATAAACCTGAAGAGACCCGTCAGCTTAATGGTCATAATACAGTATGGCTTGTTTTGAAAGATATGACGAAAAACAGAAGGCATATATGCTTGAGGCGCTGCAATAATAGTTATCGTTTATCAGATATCAAATGCTTAATTTTTAATAAACTATAAGAAATTTTTCAATTATAGTAGCAGTACAGCGCAGATTGTGCTATAATATATAGATAAAGATGCTTGAATGTCGTATTTATTTTGTATTTTATGACGTAAATAAGTCTGAGTTTTCCGCATTGTAAAGGAAGGTGAGGCTCATGCAGGAATTTGATGCAGCAAAGGGACTTTTCCATCTGTATTTCTCAAATGATGATGATAATTACTATAATGAAAGCTATATAAAGACAAATCAGAGCTTTGATCTGTACAACAGTCTGCTTTCCGAAAAATATGAATATGTAATAAGCTTTTCGGGCGATGAAAGCGGCAATTGTAAAATGATAACAATGGATAATATTACCACTGAAGCGTTCAATGAAAAAAACAACAGTCTTTTCGGCGGCTTTTTCGGCGGCGGCAGAAGATCATCCGGAAGTTCTGTACCCGTAAACGAAAAAAACCGTTCAAGAAGCGGCAGAAAATCTTCAGATCTCGATCCCGGCAGCTTTGGCGAGGCTATGGATAATATTATTGCAATGATGAAAAGAAAAAATCGTGTAGCTGTCATTATGCCTATGAATATTTTTCAGACGCTTATAAAATATCCTTCCGTTACAGATGAGCTGAAAAGAATAAGCGCAAAGAATTATCAGGATCATAACAGACACGCATTTATAATTACAGCATCATTCTATGCAAGTGAAAGCATAAGATTTTTCCGTCCGGGCGGAAATGCTCTTTTAGAGGATAATATATTTGCTGATCCTGAGCTTTTTCCGGATCTGGAGGCATATTTCCATGATCTTTATGAAAGCTCCGCAAATTTTTATATATACGATAATCTTAAAAGCTTTTTGGGCGACAGAATAATATTCAATAATTCCCTGAGCTTTGAAAAAATACGCAGAATGATGACTCATTTTGTTTTGCAGACAGGTAAATTTGATAATATTTCTATAAACGAAATAAATTCCTTGTCTGCTGTGATCTACGCATATTATAATTCCCCTGAATACAGGACTCATAATAATGTACCGCTTCCGGAAAATCCCAAGCGTTCTCTTGCGGCAATAGAAGAAGCTCTTTACAATAACAGGGGACTTCGTGAAAGGCTTGCGGAAATATGCGACGAATTCCGTCAGCAGCGTGATCCGTATAAATACATATGCCGTGTATATACCGACTGCATAGATGTGGAAAACGGTATCTATATGATAGGCGGCAGTGAATACAATGCCGAGCTTGGTATGCTGAGGGCAATAAAGCGTATTTATACCAATCGTTTCGGGGAAAGTCATCCTAAGCTTGACAGAGCCATTGATATTTTTTCAAAGCCCTGTATAGACAGTGCAGTGAGTTTCAGCGCCTCAAATTTCCGCAGCAAGGTTATAGAAATGACTCATAAAAATATAGTAAACGAGCTGACAGACTATGTTGATACAGAGCTAATAGATGCAATGCTCAGGGCGCTTGATTATTATCTTGATTATTTCCGCAATGCTTCTCAGCTAAGGGGTGAAACGATCAGCGCAAAGGATAAATGCTTTGATTTTTATAAGGATGTAATGTCGTTTGAGGAAAGACTTTCGGGCATGAGAAAGCTGTGCAGTGAGCTTGAGCAGAGGATAGCTGCACAGGAGAGCGCAGGAGATACTTTAAGCGCAGACAATACAAGGGCATATCTGCAAAGAGTCAGTGAAAACCGTAAACAGTATGAAGCAATTGTAGATAAGGCATATCATTTGCTTTCAATACAGCTGTCTGATGAAAATGCGGTAAGCATCGTTACAAAAATAAAATATGAAACACAGAATCTGAAAAACGCAGTAGGGACTGTGCCTGTATATACAAAAAATACTGAAAATATCATGGTCTGATGAGTGTACGGGGAGATTAATATGGTAAATTTTGGAGTAGATTTCGGCAGTACCTATACGCTGGTATCACATTACCGAAGTGACAGAAATATATCGGAGGCGCTAAGCCTTGACGGAATAAGTCCTTACATTCCGTCGGTGGTTTCCTACAATACAAGGAAAAATGAATATAAATATGGTAAATCGGCAAAAAATCTCACGGGAAATAAAAATGTTATAATTTTCAAGGCTTTCAAAATGCTTCTTAATGAACAGATGAGCGAGGAAAACCTCAGAAAAAGAAATTATGATCCTGAGAATACTCCCGAAAAGATCGCTTCATTCTTTCTTGAAAAGGTGCTCAAAAGCGCCCTTGCAAAAACGGGCGACGATCATATCGGAAGGCTTGTCATAGGTGTGCCGGAGGTATGGGGACAAAGTCTGAATACATTTGACGGAAGGACTGCCCTGAGCAGGATATGCAGATCATTTGATTTTGTAGATAAGGCTGAGGTAGTAAGCGAGCCTGCCGCTGCGAGCGCTTTTTTTGCATATAATTATAAGATCATAAGCAAAAAAAACTTTGACGGAAGAGTTCTTCTTATAGATTATGGCGGAGGTACTCTTGATATCACTCTTACAAGGGTCGTTTCAAAGGGCGACAGCATGGAGGTCAAGGTAGAAAAGCGTGACGGCGCAGGAGAGAATATTGATAAAGAGATAGGCAATGCCGGCATAAGATATATGGAAAAGGTCGTGGAATGTGCGATCAGAAGATCCGGACTTTTTGAAGATACAGATAAGATAGAATATGACGGAAGCTTTCTTCGTGCGGTGGATGAGCTTGAGGAAGCGCTGATGAGCGATGCCGAAACGGTTGAGGATACATTCAAGGAGCTTGAATTCACGCCTGATGCGCTTGAAGATGAAGAGCTTTTAGAGCTTGATTATAAGGATGAATGCGTTATTGTAACATATAAGCATCTGAAGGATGTTTATGATGAGATAATATCCGGAGTTCTCAAGGAAAAGCTTGAAGCTGTTACAGCAGATACGGATACCTATGAGGATAATTTTAAGATCGGTATAGTCGGCGGCTTTGGCAATTTCTATTTAGTAAAAAAACAGATATTTGATATGTTCAGCATAAGCTCAAAGGATGAAAGGACCGAGGGCATAATAGTAAACAGTGAGGACAGAGAAAGAGCAATTTCCCTTGGAGCGTCTCTTTTGGCTGACGGTCTTATTTCCATACGCAAAACAGCGGAATTTTCGATAGGTATATATGCATTCAGTGCGGATAATACCATAGCAAAATATTATGCGATAAAATATCGTCAGGAGCTGGAATATGACAAGATATACTATGCTACTGATGCAAAGGGAAACGACGTTCCGTATTATGTGCCGAATGGTACAATAGATAAATTTCTGGTCAATTTCAGTGATAATGAAGATGATGCATTCGGCGCAAATCCGAAGGCGGAGCTTCTTGAAAAGCTGAAAAATCTTGTAGATAATGAAATGATGATGGCAACGGTAGGATTTTCAATTGATCCTACAGAGTCAATAACGATCCATATTTTTGATTATGAATGGGAAACAGGCAAGAGAAGTGAAAAGCCGGTAAAAAGTATCAGACTTTCCACAATAAAATCAATGTTTGATGTAGTAGACCTGAACAGCGGAGGTGAAAGCTGATGGATTTTCAGAGGACAAGCAGAACTCTGCGTACACTTGAAAAAAAAGATGATCTTACCCTTGAAGAAACAATGGGCATAATGACAGATATTCTTGCGGATGTTCAGGCTGTAATGGGGGTATCTCCCGATAAGCTTGATACGGGAGATCTCAGGGCTGCGGTAACAGGGCTTTCTATGATCGGCAGGACTTTGCTTCAGGTCAAAAACACAAAATCCGATGAATTCGGAACGGCAGCCGACAGAAAGAAGCGTCTTGATAAGATATATGACGAGGTAGAAAGCCTGTGCAATGAAACAGATAATGCAGGGGAACAGATAGAGGAACTGTCATCAAAGCAGGCAGAGCTTGAAAGTAAAAAGGCGGAGCTTGAAAAAAAGATGGATGAGGTACATTCCAAGGAACAAAGCTGTAAAAGTATGGAGGATGAAATACGCCGTCTTTCGGAAGTGGATATGGAAAAGCTCGATATTGAAAAGCGTGATATCATGAAAAAGCTTAATGATGCAAAGGAACGCTTCAATGACGAGTATAATGAAGTTGAAAGGCTGAAAGAAATATCCCGTATGCTTGAAAATGATATAGGAGATAAGACCTCGGAAGCCGACAGGCTTAAAGATGAGATCGAAAAGAAAAGAAGCAGTCTTAATGAATACGAATCAGTCTGTGTTGAATATGAAAAGAAAATAGAAAAGCTTATGGAATCGGCTGACAGTTCAAAGATACGGGCTGAGGAGCTTAAATCTCAGTATGAAAAAACACAGAACCGTATTGAAGAACTGTCCGGTGAAGAGCTTCCGGAGCTTGCTGAAAGGCTTGGAAAGATAAAATCACAGCTTAAAGCGCTGAATGATGAAAAAGAAAGCGTTATTGCCCGTATCCGGGAAAAAGAAAAGGAAAACGATCAGATAAGATCCGATATTGAGGAAAGAAAAAGAGCTGCCGAGGAGGAAACTGCCCGGAATAAGGAGATATGCGATCAGCTTGAAACAGATATATCCAATATGACAATAGAAAGAGAAAATCTGAAAAAGCGGATAGATGAGCTGAATACTCAGATGGCGGATATTGAAAAGGAGCTAAGGGAGCTTAAAGTGCAGCTAAAGGCAAATGAGGATCTTTCACAGAATCACAGGGAGGAAATTGCCAGATACAGGGATATAACTATCCCTGCTTCAACATTGACATTGAGAAGAAGAGAACAGGCGCTTGATGAATATGCTTCAAGAAACAATGAACTGAAAATACAGATATCGGATCATGATGAAAAGATAAAAGAATATGAATCCGAGCTGCAAAAGCAGAATGAAAAGCTTGAAAAGCTCGGTCAGCAGAGAGACGGGCTTTCAGCTGAAATTGAAGAAAACAAACAAAAGCTTGCCGAAATAGGTCAGAGGATAGGAAATCTTTCCGATGAACGTCAGAAGATGATGGCGGATATTGCCAGCAAGGAAGAACAGCTCGGAATGAGCGATATTTCAGCGCTGAAAAACAAGTATGACGATGTTTGCAGTCAGCTTAAAGAGGCTATAGATCAATCTGAAAAGCTTAATGCTGATATTAACGGTAAAAATGAGGAGCTTTCAGGTGTAAATGCTAAGAATAAGGAATTGCAGGATCGTATGCATGAGCTGTCAAAGCTGATAGACGAGGCAAAGGAAAAAAATGCTTCTCTTGAAAAAAGCCGTCAGGAGATCACATCTCATAAAGAAGCAGCTGAGAAAAAGAACAGGGAATTGAAGGAGCTGCTGTCAGCTCTTAATTCTCCTGAAATTCAGTCTGAACTGAAAAGATGTGAATGTGAGATAGAGGTAATGCAGGACGCTGTTGATAAGCTTTTCCCCGATGCAGGATTTGCATATCTCAGTCTTTTCGAGAAAAAAGATGAAGCAGAACGCAAGCGCAGGTATTTCAAGGAGGAAATAGCTAAAATACGTCAGAGGCTGGAATCCTATAAGAATGAATACAGACAGCTTACCAGAGCAATAGAAACGGGAGTGAGAAACTGATGAAATGCAAGTTTTGCGGGAGCAATGTTCCCGGAGGAGAGATACGCTGTGAGGTATGCGGATTTACTCATGTTAATTTTACGGACGGAGACAGCTCCGGCGCACTTGAGAAGATGATCGAAAAGTATAAAAAAAGCAAGCTCGGAGGTATCAGTATTGATCTTATAAGTCACAGATATGTTATCGAAAACGGCGAATTCAAGGATTATCATACCGAATCCGTAAAGATAGCAGATGCGGTTGAGCTTGTGCCTGATAAGATAGTATGGCTGAAAAAAAGCTTTTACGGATCGGAAAGCGACAAAACGATAGTTGTTGAGGTCTGCGTCGGGAAAAATGAAAAGACCTATTACGATTTTTCATTTAATATAAAAAAGACAGATGATCTTAATATAGGCGTAAAGATGGTAAACGGTCTGAAGGCAAGGATAGCTGTCGGCAATGAGGAAAGCTATGTTTTATCGGAGGAATTTGATATTTGCTGATATCGCAGAATATTAAGGAGAATAAAATGGATAATAACAAGAAAAATCCTAATGTTTTTGCTCTGTATCTGATCGGAGGTCTGCTGGCAGCAATAGGAGTGATAATGTCGCTGGTATTTTTTGTATCTGCAGCTCAATCCGCCGGCATTTACGCTAAGTATGAAAAGGTTCAGGGAACAATCAGCCGTGTTGAGTTTGATACAACCGATCACGGTATTGAATACGGCAATATTTATGCTGAATATGAAGTAAACGGCGTTGAATATAACAATGTTCGTATTTACAGTTATCCTTCCCCTCCTGTAACGGGGTCAATAGTGACAGTCTATTATGACCCGTTGGATCCCGGTAAAACTCTGGATTTCGATCCGTCGGAATCTTCGCAGGGAAGAACATTGTTTTTTGGCATTACGCTGGCAGGATTGGGCGCAGTGCTTCTTATAATGGGGCGTGTTGTAAGTAAATCGAGGACAAATGAGGAGCAGCATGCACGCTTTAAATCGTATGAAGAATACGATGGAGAAAAGACTGAGCGTGCGGGAACCTTATTTGATAAAGAGGTAGATTTCAGAGAAACAAGACTGCATGATAAAGACAGAGGCGAAACTCTGAACGAGCGTAAGGCAAGAAGACAAAGAGAGTTTTTCGGTTGGGGAGAATATGATCATTACTGAAAAAAATTATAAACGGAGGTAAGATAATTATGGGATTATTATTTGGCAAAAAGAAAAAAGAGGTCGTTGAGCAGCCTGTTGTTATAAGGGAGGATCCTAAAAAGCAGCTTGATGCTACAAGACAGAATATGGTAAAAATACTTACTGCGCTTGATACCATAAACGTGCAGAAAATACGTTCAAGCGTTTCTGAGGAACAGCTTTCCAATGCACAGCTTTCGGAATTTGACAGAGATCTGAAGATAGTCAAGGCTGTTATCAGCAAGCAGACATCTTCGCAGCTTATGCTTGCGGAAAGCGACGCAATAGATCAGGAGCTTTTCTTCTTTGCCGAGCATATTGAAAATGAAATGTGCGAAGGACATTTCCTTGTTTCCGAAACATATATGAAGGCGATAAAATTCGGCATTTCAAAGGGACATGAACCGATAAAGGAATCCGATATTGAAAACAAGGATGAAATACTTAATCAGCGTCTGGAGATAATCAAGCATTATAAGCTGATAGCCGAGCTTAACAGGAAAATTGCAGCTTATCAGGACAGCATTATAAAGCTGAATGACAAGCTTTCCCATTTGCAGGCAGATTATACTGAGGCTAAAAGTATTGCAAAGGAAGAAAGCATACGTCATAAAGACAAGTATGATCAGATAATAAGGATGAGTCCTGCCGAGGTCGCTACAGCTTCACCTGAGATACAGAATTATGCGGCAATATTCTCAAAGGTAAATGAACTCAAAAGTCAGATAAACGGAGTAAAGACAAGTATTTCGGGAATGAATGCCAATGTTCAGGAGATGCAGAGGGCAATAAGCAATACAGAAAATGCTCTTCTTTCCATTAACAGCATTACCACTGAAAAGGAAAGAGAAGAAATGGAGCGTGTCAACAGACAGTATATCGAAACAATGAAGAATCTCCAGGATCAGGTATTTGAATTTGAGGATCTGTTCTCTGATCTTGACGCTTCGATAGACGCAATTAATTCCGATCCGAGAATAATCCGCAAAATGCTGAAGGATATTACGGCATATCGTAATATCGTACATCAGGATGAGCTTGATCAGAAGGCGGAAGAAGAGGGTATGAAGAATTATCAGGAATACCTCAGACAGGAGCAGCAGAAGCTTGATGATGATATCAGAGGTATGGAAGAAGATCTGGATAATGACGGAATTGATAATGAGCCGGTACAGCATAAGATAAGCAACTGATATGGGAGGAATACATTATGTTCGGAATATTTAAAAGCAAGGCAGAAAGAGAGCAGGAAAAGCTTGATAAGGAGATCGCTAAAACTGAAAGATTTCTCAGTGACGACAAAAAGATGAGCGATATAAATAAAAAGCGCCGAGAGCTTGATAAGAAAAAGGCAAGACGTGATGACAGCAATTTCAGAGATAAGGTATTTGAAACAAATGTTAAGCTTAACAAGCTTGAGGAAAAATTCGTTATGAAGATAGTCAGCGAATCAAATGCCGTAAAGTATGAGCGTGAGCATAATCAAAGCAGCAAAAAGTCTGAAAGAAGGCTTAAAAATGCTTATCTTTCACTTGTTATGGTAAAGCACGCCAAGAAAAGACTTATTGAGATCGAAAACGAAAGAGACTGGAATCTGGCTATGAGAGATCTCAGCGGAGCAATAAAGACAATGAACGGTATTTCTCTCGGCTCTCAGAATATACAGAAAGCGCTTTTCCAGTTCAGGGCGCAGAAAATGGGCTGGCTTGAGGATAATGAATCAAGCGGCTGGTTCAATGAAAAGACCGAGGAAAAGGTTTCCAATGCCGAGGTGCAGAAGGTCATGAACAGTGATCCAATAGACCTGCTTGTAGCCGATGATATCTATGATACTCTGCTTGATGATCCAACAACGGATATGATAAACGAATATGCTTCAAAGAGCATTGGCGTTGATACTAATTTTGAGCAGGTATCGGAATTTTCCGAAAAGCAGGAGCAGTCTGTGCAGGCAGAGCCGGTATCAATATCCGATGATGAATTTGACGATTACCTCAGAGACTGGGGCAAGGTCTGATCTCAGTAATTATCATATAGATAATGAGCAAATAATAATTTATTATCTGAAAGGTGAGTTAAAATGGAACGTAATTATGCATTGGCTGTACAGAAAAGAGAAAACCTGTACAGAGCATATATAAATAAAGCCCAGATAGTTTTACAGAGCAGCGGCGGCAAGCATACCTCAGAAGAATGTCAGTATTTGCAGAGAGCTGCCGAGCTGCAAAGTGAAATGGCAGATATGACTATCGGTGAGGAAAGAAATCACCATCTGAGAGAAAAGGAAGCTATCAGCGCAAAGGTTATTGCAATACTAAAGGAGATAGATCCTAAAAAGGCTGCTGAACTGGAAGGCGGCAAGGGCGAGGGCAAAAAGACCTCGCAGACAACAGGCGGCAGAGGCGGCGATAACGATAAGGAAAAGCTTGACGCTATGGCGCAGACATGGTACAAGGAGGCACCGAATCATTCATTCAAGGATGTTTCCGGTATGGCTGAACTGAAGGATAAGCTCCAGGATTGTGTTACAAATTCAAACTGCGAGGAGCTGCTTGATTTCCTCAAGATACCGAGACTTAATACATATTTCTTTGTAGGCCCTCCCGGCTGCGGCAAAACCTATATCATTGAAGCATTTGCAAACGAGCTTGTAAATAATAAGGATAAGGAATATAAATATCTTTCACTTGTTGGTTCGGATATCATAAGCCGATATGTAGGCGATGCTGAAAAGATCGTTACAAGAATGTTTGAAGAGGCTGAAAACTGCGCCCCCTGTATCGTATTCATTGATGAGATCGACGGTGTATGCCGTAACCGTTCACAGAAGTCAATGCCTGAATATGCTGCGAGTATCACAACATCTTTCCTTACAGGATATAACAGGATGAAGAATTCAGGCAAATCCATTATTTTTATCGGCGCTACAAACTATCCTCAGCGTGTTGATTCGGCTATGCTGGACAGAGCAGAGGTCATTCGTGTTCCGCTGCCCGATAAGGATGCAAGGAGCAATGCTTTCCGTATGCAGTTTGAGGGGATCATTGAGCTGGATGACGATATATGCTATGACGATATGGCTGAGGTAACAGACGGCTATAACTACCGTGATATCGAGCGTGTTACATCAAATATGAAGAAGTCGATATTTGAACAGGTAATGCAGCAGGCAGGTAATCAGAAGGACGCTATAGAACTTATAAAGTTCGGCAAATTCAAGCTTAAAAAGAAGGATTTTGATGATGCTATGGCTGATTTCAAGCCCTCGTCAAAGAAGGATATTATTGACGCTATAGACAAGTGGGAAAGAAATCTTAATAATGACAGCTATCTTATAGATGATGAAGAATAAAGGCGAGGTAGAATAAATGTCATCAGAGATCCTTGAAAAGTATAAATCAGAGATACCCTCAATTTCCAAAGAAAAGCTGATCGGGCGAAAGAGGTATGAGACAATGCTTGTAGGCTGTCTGCCCTTTGGGGATCAGGAGCTTTATTTCAATACCCTGAGCAGCCGCAGCGCAATGCTGCTTGCAGGCAGACAGGGATGCGGAAAACGAACTCTGGAAAGCGCTTTTATAAACGGATACGGGGAAATGTTCAGCGCAGCGCTGAGCTTTCCCTTTGAGGATATTGCCGCTGAGGGTGATGAAAAGGCAGCTGCACAGCTTACAGATTTTCTGAAAGCGCTTGAAGAATATACTGACGGCGAAGATGAAAACAGCGAGGATGCATATATTGTTACACTCGGAAACATTACATCTGTAAAGGATATGCCGAAGCTTTGCGCTGCTTTGTCTGCGGGCGTCAGAAATATTGTAAAAAACGGAAAAGGCGTTATCGTCATGACTGCTGTATATGACGGGGATGTAAGATCAATTCCTGCGGCGGTAAGAAAGCCCTTTGTTGTATGCAGGGTAGATCCGCCTTCAAGAGAGGAAAGACTTGAATTTTTTAAAAACAGTATGGAGCCTGTTTCAGGATATGTAAACGATACTGTAGGCATTGATTTTATGGCGGATTATACGGAGGGTACGACCTTTGATGATCTTGACAGTCTTATATGTGATCTTCATGTTTTTCTGAAAGCAAAATTTGTCGTTGATGTTGCCGAAACAAGCGGCTCGGACATCAGTGAGGTTGAAATGGCTGATATCGGCATTGACAAGGTAAATCTTGAAAAGGATGATTTTATCTTCCTTGCCGACAGCTATCGTGAGGAAAAGCAGGAGGCGGCGGGATTTGATATGAGCGCCATTACGGAAGCGCTGTCAAATCTTACTGTCAATCTTTCGTCTGATAAAGAGCCTGAAAAACCGAAGGCAGTCTCCCCCTTTGCTTTGCTTGATGATGACGATGATCCGGATGCATTATTTTAATTGCTTACTGAAATATTACGGACAAGGATGTGTATATTATGAAAAAAATATCAATTATAATTTCACTTATGCTATCTTTTGTTATTATGTTAACCGCATGTACACAGGCAAGTACATATCCCGATAAATCAGTGCCGGAAAATGTTGAAAGCGCTGTTTCAGATAAAGAAAATGATGAAAGCAGTTTACAGAGTGAAGATACTGAAATAACAGAGTCAACGGACGATATTTCTGTTACGGAAGAATCTGCTGCAGAAGCTTCTCAGACAGCGGCAAATATAAGACCTGCTGATTGGGAAAATATAAAATGGACACAGTACAGCAGTCCGTATTTTACACTTGATATCCCCGAAGGATGGAAGGTGGACTGGAACGGCAATGCAGAAAGACTTTACTGGACTGTCGGTACAGAGGACGGAAATATAGGACTGGAAAATCAGGATCATGTTTATGCAGCAAAGGATCCTTCAATTATGCAGATAACGGGTGTTGAGATCTGTCTTTCAGAAGGAACTGTTCCGGAATTTTTTGATGCAGTAGTGGGGAGCAAACAGGATACATTTGAAGTAAAAAATTCCTGCGTCCCCGCAAATAAGGAGATCCTGCAATCAATCCGCCCGACAACGCCGATAAGGGATTATCAGTCGCTTTACGTCAATTATACGAATAACGGTTTTGAAGGTGAGGGCATATATTCAGCGGTAATAATGGAATCAAGGGATGTTGTGTATTCCGGAATGAATTACGGCATGTGGGAGATAAACTGCGTTTATACGGAGCATACTCCGCTTGGAGAGCTTGTAAACTGGCAGCCTGTCCTTACAAAGATAGCCCAGTCATTTAAATATACTCAGCAGTATATTATGGAATGGCAGCAGACAGCAGGTTCAAATGAAACTCCCGAAAGTCCGGTAAGCGATACCGATCCTGTTATGCAGGCTTTTGAGGAGCGCAGCAAGCAGGATACGATCATACAGGAAAAGCGTTCGGATATGATAGGCGAATATGAACGTGTTGTTGATAATGATACGGGAGATATCTATCGTGCATATAACGGTTTTCTTGACGATATAGGTACAGAGCAGAAAAAATATACTGCAATTACAGATGAGCAATACCTTGAAGGCTATAAAGGCTGGATAGATAAATAACTATAAGGGAAGGTAATGAAATGACAGAAGAAAATAAGGTTTTCTCCGCTGCGCCGACAGATGAACGTGTCCCGGAGGAAAAAGCCGCTTATGAGCTTCTTGACAGGCTTGGCGTGGCGTATACAAGGACAGATCATCCCGTTGCTCAGACAATGGAGGATTGTCAGCGGGCGGAGGAGCTTCTGGGCGTTAAAATATGTAAAAACCTGTTTTTATGCAACAGACAAAAGACAAGCTTTTATCTTCTTATGATGCCGGGAGATAAGCCCTTCAAGACAAAGGATCTTTCCGCCCAGATCGGAAGTGCAAGACTTTCATTTGCCGGCGAGGAATTTATGAAGGAGCTGCTTGGAGTTGCTCCCGGTTCGGTAAGCGTACTCGGGCTTATGAATGACCATGATAAAAAAGTCAGACTTCTTATAGAAAAGGATATTCTGAAGGATGAATATTTCGGATGCCACCCGTGTAAAAATACATCCAGCATGAAGATCAGGGTAAGTGATCTTACGGATGTGATATTGCCAGCAGTCGGACATGATTATACAGAGGTAGTGCTGTAATGAATGATTTTGACGTACTTCTTGTGAAGGTGAAAAGGGAAGCAAAAAAGATAGGCATACCGATATCAGATAATATAGACAGCCGTATTGCTGTAAATACAAGGGCTAAAACAAGGTATGGCAGATGTACAAAAAAGGGGAACAGCTTTGTAATAGAGCTTTCCTCGATACTGATCGACGCACCTGAGATATCATGCAGGCAGACAATTGCCCATGAGCTTATACATACCTGTCCGGGCTGTATGGATCACGGCGACAGATTCAGATATTATGCATCTAAAATGAATAATGCATACGGATACAATATAAGCCGTACAAACAGCGCAGAGGAAATGGGCGTTCCCGACAGACGGAAAACTGATGCTAAATTCATAATAACCTGCCGCAAATGCGGGAGCAGCTTCACCCGCACAAAAAGGAGTGCGCTTATAGATTCTCCGTCAAAATACCGCTGCAAATGCGGAGGGGAGCTGTATGTACGGACTAATACAAATGAACCCGTACAAAGTGAAGCACCGGCAGTCAGCAGCGCAAATTATATACTTCTGTGTCTTAAATGCGGGAGAAAAATACAGCGGCAGAGAATGTCTGCGGCGATAAAGAACCCGTCCGCATACAGATGCAGCTGCGGCGGTATGCTGAAACGGATTCGTTAGGGGTGATCACAACGGATGAAATAAGGCTTATATGCCCTGTTTGCGGCAGGGAACTGATAAAAAATGAAAAAAGCTATTCCTGCAAAAAACGGCACAGCTTTGATATCGCAAGACAGGGCTATGTAAATCTGCTTCCTGTGCAGAATAAACATTCTCTGTCACCCGGAGATACAAAAGCCATGCTTTCGGCGAGAAGGAATTTTCTTGATAAGGAATATTATCTTCCGCTTTGCAGTGATATCGCTGATATGATAAAAAAATATTCTCCTTCACAAAGACCTGTTATTATTGATTCAGGCAGCGGAGAGGGTTATTATACCGTACAGCTGAAAGAACAGTGCAATGCTGTATGCATGGGTGTGGATATAGCAAAAGAGGCGTCAAAAATGTCCTGCTCAAGGGATAAGGAGATACTCTGGGCTGTTGCTACCGCATCGCATATTCCTGTTGAGGATAACAGCGCAGATGTTGTTACAGCGGTTTTTTCCCTGTTCATGAATGACGAATATGCAAGGGTACTGAAAGAAGGCGGTATCGTTGTGGAGGTAACAGCGGGATCAAAGCATCTGACCGAGCTTAAACAGATAATCTATGACGAGGTGTTTGAACAGAACAAAAAGCCTTCGTCTTTCGGGGAACAGTATTCCCTTATAACTCAGGAGGACAGGGTGTTCGGGATAGATATCGGCAGACAGGATCTTGAAGCTCTGCTTATGATGACCCCGCACAGTCACAGAATAAGCAGAGAGCAAAGTGAAAGAATAGAAAAAATCGACAATATCCGGATAACGGTAAATTATATAGTAAGAGTATTGAAAAAGAAGGAGAAGGGATCATGAAAAAAAGAGTGTTGGCATTATTGCTGACAGGCGTAATGTGCAGCTTTTGTGCCTGCGGGAATGAAAGCTCGGAGGAGAATGATGCTCCGCCCGATACGAACGTTGATGTATCTGTTTTTGAAAACGAAAAAGGAAATGTCGTATATCATTATAATCTTGACGGGGAAACGCCGTATCAGGAATCATCTGAGGATACAGTTGTACACCGTCAGGAGGATAAAAAGATTGTGGCTGTAAACGGCGGCATCAGTCTTGAAAAGGCACAGGAGCTGCTTGACAGCTGCAGCAGCTACAGACTTTATTTACCGGGAAAAATAAGTGAATTCAAAAAGCGCTTTAATGATATAATAAAATTCAATAATAAAGATTATTATTCTATAAGCCTTTATTGCGAAAAGGATTCTGTCAGGCTGTATGTTGGTTCCGATATAATTGTTTCATGCGACGGCAAGGATATTTACAGGCTCGATGTTGCGGGAGCATATCAGAAGATGGAGCCGGGAACCGCAGAAAATGACAAATCCTCATCCGAATTGTATCCCGATGCAAAAATAACGCCGTTTGAAGCTTTGTTTACAATAAACAGCTATGACAGAAAAAAACTGGGACTGAATGAAGCAATTATAGATTATACTTTTGAGATGACGGACAAAATAGTAGTTAAAAACAGCATAGAATGTTATCAGATAACGCCTAAGCTCAGAAGTTCTTCATCTGTAAAGCTTTGTAATCCCGTTTATGTTGCCGCAGACGGCTCGGGAAGAGTTCTTGCAATAAACAAAACAAAAACAGATTATGAATTATTGGATGAAAACTGATGATATGATAAATTGAAAGGAGAAAAATTATTATGGTAATCAAACCGAAGGTAAGAGGATTTATCTGTACAACAGCACACCCTCAGGGATGCAAGGCTATCGTAAAGGAGCAGATAGATCATGTTAAAGCTCAGGGACATACGGAAAACTCTCCGAAAAAGGTTCTTGTGATCGGCGCATCTATGGGATACGGTCTTGCAACAAGGATATCAGCTGCATATTC
>DEHG01000106.1:33159-40945 GCA_002351795.1 Ruminococcaceae bacterium UBA2806
GCAACAGCAGGCTGGTATAATACGGCAGCCTTTGAACAGTTTGCCGCTGAGGACGGTCTGTATGCAAAAACCATAAACGGCGATGCTTATTCCCGTGAAATAAAGGAAAAGACGATCGAACTGATAAAGAAGGATCTTGGCAAGATCGATTGTGTTGTATACAGTCTTGCCGCACCACGCAGAACAACAGCGGACGGCGTTCAGTATACCTCAGTGCTTAAAACCGTAGGTCAGCCGTATACGAACAAGACGATCAACCTGAAGGATAATACCGTAAATGATATTACAGTAGAGCCTGCAACTGAGGAAGAGATCACTGCGACTGTAAAGGTAATGGGCGGCGAGGACTGGAAGGACTGGATCGACGCTCTGAAGGCTGCTGATGCTATTGAAGACAATGCAGTTACAGTTGCATATTCTTATATAGGTCCGGATATCACACATCCGATGTATGCGGACGGATCTATCGGCAAGGCAAAGGATCATCTTTTTGAAACTGCAAAAGAATTGACAAAAAACGGCGGAGTCCGTGCATATATTTCCGTAAATAAGGCGCTTGTTACACAGTCGAGCGCAGCCATTCCGATCGTGCCGCTTTATATATCCATACTTTATAAGGTCATGAAGGAAAAGGGCGTTCATGAGGGCTGTATCGAGCAGATGTGCAGAATGTGGAATGAAAAGCTTTTTGCCGGGGTAACAGATGATGAGGGTCGTATCAGGATGGATGATCTTGAAATGCAGGACGATGTTCAGTCCGAGGTCCATAAGCTGTGGACGGAAATAGCTACCGATAATCTCGATACTCATGCTGATCTTGAGGGATATCATACAGACTTTTACCGTCTTTTTGGTTTTGGCGCAGACGGTGTTGATTATGATGAAGATACTGATCAGAATGTGACAATACCAAGTCTGATGTGAGGTAATTATAATGCAGCTGCAGGATATATGTGTAAAAAATATACTTATGTATCTAAATGAAGAGCTTGAGAAAAAAGACAGTGTAAGCTTCAATGATGTAATGTCGGCAAAGAAATGCAAAAGATATTCTGTCAGTGATATAGGAAAAGCACTGGAGCTTCTGAGAAGAAACGGTCTGGTAAAAGCTCAGTCCCGGTTCGGATGCAGTGAATTGCTTGAATTTACTGCAACGGGCATAACTGATAAGGGCAGGGAATTTCTTGCAAACGGTCATCTCTGAAAGCTTGTTTCAGAGGAAGTTTTATAAATAGATCTTTGTTAAAAATTCAGAAACGTGAGGTAAATATGACAGATTCTGTATATACAAAATATGCAATAGCGAATGTTTTCAAGGAAATCATGACAAAAAAGTCGTTTGAAAAGATAACTATATCTGATATTACGACTGCCTGCGGACTTAACAGACAGACATTTTATTACCATTTCAGGGATAAATATGAGCTGCTTAACTGGATATTCTATAACGATGCTATATTGCCGTTTGTGGAAAATCTCGGCTTTGATAACTGGAGCGAAAAGCTGTGTAACATGTTGAATATGATATATACAAATTCACGCTTCTATTCCAATGCGCTAAAAATCTCATACGGTCAGGAATTCAAATCCTATATGCATAAGGCAAATACAAATGTATTTCTTTCGGTCATAGAGGAAGTATCCGGTAATTATGTAATGGCGGATGATGACAAGGTTTTTATAGCTGAATTTTTCTCCTATGGAATGACAGGGACAATTGTAAGCTGGGTACAGCGTGGGATGAAGGAATCGCCGGAGACTGTTACCTCTCATATTGTTAATCTTGTAAATGACTGTCAGCGTCTTGCTGTAAAAAGGTATATGATGCCTAAAAAATGATAAAATATGAATCTGCGGTGTTTTTTTAGCACTCTGATATATAAAGAAAAAATGAGCTGTTTCACTTTTTAGTGAGGCAGCTCATCTCTGTGCGTTTGAAATTCACCTGATCTGGTGATAATAATAGTATAATGTTTTTTCAAAAAACATCATTCTGATGCGATATAAATGTATCTTCCAATTATAGTTTAACGGATTCAGTTTGTATCAAAAAGTTCATAATCATATTTTTTATCGGTTTGTTCCTTCATATTGTAATCCTTATCCTCGTCGATCATCTCAAGCATAATATTAGCTATAAAGGGGTCGATCTGTGTGCGTTTTGCACGTTCTATCTCAGCTTTGACGACATTCTGCGGAAGAACATCTCTGTAGCTGCGCTTTGAGGTCATTGCATCATATACATCGGCAACGGCAATAATTCTTGCTTCTATCGGTATCTGATCTCCCCTCAGACCGTCAGGATAACCGCTTCCGTCATAGCGTTCATGGTGCCATCTTGCGCCGTAATACAGGTTGGGCATTTCCGTTATATCCTGTAATACCTCAGCGCCAATTTCAGGATGTGACTTTATGGTGAAAAATTCATCATCGGTAAGCTTTGCCGTTTTGTTAATGATCGTATCGGGTATACCGATCTTCCCTATATCATGCAGAAGACCCATGTAAAAGATGTCACGCTGATAAGCTTCGTCTTTACCGAGTCTGCGGGCTAGTTCCTTTGAATAGTGTGCTACACGCTCGGAATGACCGTTTGTGTATGAATCCTTTGCGTCCACAGTTCTCGCAAGTGCGCTTACCATCTGCAAAGACAGACGTTCAGACATCTGTACCTGTTCGATATGCTTGCCTATTATATCATCCCTGTACCTTTCTGACTGGAAATACATATAATAGAAGATCAGACAGCCTACGATACAGCATCTTAAAACGGAAGGGCTTTTGATAATTGTTTCGCCTATCATACCGAGTATCATGGTAATAGATATTGCAAAAAGGATAAGTCTTTCAAATGATTTTTTCTTATTGATAACGCTGTATGAAAGCATCAGCACGAACCACAGATAGATTATGATTATTATATCCGTCATAAATCCCAGCGGTCCTCTATGGAAGATATGATTATTGTCATAATAGAATACCCATACTGCGGTAGGCGGTATAAAGGGTGTGAAGGCTATGCCTATGTTTATTATTGCGGGAAGAAGCAGAGGCAGTCTAACTCTTTTTCTATCGTCATTTCTTAGTACTATGCGTATGAAGTAATACATCAGGATAGGACGTATCGAATATCCGAGCGAGGTTATAAGAGTTAGAAGGATCCTGTATCCTCCGCTGAGAGATTCCAGATAAAGCTGTATATTGTAGATCATCAGATCAATAAATATTAAAGCCGCTAAAGTGATAAAGCTGTTTCTGACTTTCTTTTCAAGATGTGAATTTCCCCATATAAAAAACAAAAAGAATACAAGACCTATAATAGGGAATAAATTGATAGATACTATGGTTTGTAGATCGATCAAATTATATCTGCCCCCTTTGATAATGCCGCTGAAATACAGCAAAGCTCACATAATAATAAAAATCAAATATATTATAACATAAATTTTTGCATTACGAACAATTTTTTATAAAAAACGGTTACAATATTATAACAATTTATATAATAAAATAAAAAACACTGTCAGACTTGATCGACCGACAGTGTTTTAATGTTGAATTGTTAAGAAGTCTGATCGGAATCGTTATCCGAGTTGGTTATTCTCATACCTCCGGTGCTGCGGGGTTTTTTCTGTTTATTGAAAACAGTTGCATTATCCGAACCCGAACCGTTTGTTGTTTTGATAAAGTCCTTGGTTGTATTGTGGGTAAGATAAATAATGTTTCCTATTATTGCTAAACGTATGAAACGTATAATACAGATAATAGTGAGAATAAGAAGTACGGAGCAAATAATTATTTCGATCAAAGCAGTATTTTTAACGTTTTCCAGAACGCCGTATGCTGCCGTATCCGGAGAAACGGAGGTCATAGCAGACGCAGAAAAGGTATTTATTGCCAATAACAATCTGTAACCCTCATAGATACCGCTTAAAACAAGGACGACCGCAGTAAGAGTACTATACATGATTACCTCCCGATAAAGCCGATCTTTTTCATTGCTTTATCAAGTGTGCGCTGGGATATCTTTGCGGCAATTTCTGCACATCTGCGGTACTGTTCTTCAAGATATGCTTTGTCACTGATAAGCTTGTCAAAACGCTCCTGTATGGGACGTACCTCTTCAATGACAGCTTCGCCGACAGCGGTTTTGAAATCACCGTAGCCTTTTCCTTCAAATTCAGCAGTGATCTCCTGCTCAGTCTTTCCTGTTACAGCGCTCATTATGCCGATAAGATTGTTGATACCGTCCTTGCCTTCGCCAACGCATACCTTTGCTTCGCTGTCCGTAACGGCTCTTTTGAATTTCTTCATGATCGTATCGGGCTTATCAAGAATAGCTACCCATGAATTGGCATTTTCGTCGGATTTGGACATCTTTTTTGTAGGATCCTGCAATGATCTTATCCTTGCGCCTACCTCGGGGATATAGCCCTCCGGTACGGTAAAAGTCTTGCCGTAAACACCGTTGAATCTTTCGGCAATGTTTCTTGTAAGCTCCAGATGCTGCTTCTGGTCAGCGCCTATCGGAACAAGATCAGCCTGATACAGCAGGATATCGGCAGCCATGAGTGAAGGATATGTGAAAAGTCCCGCATTTACATTATCTGCATGCTTTGCGCTTTTATCCTTGAACTGAGTCATTCTTGAAAGCTCGCCAAACTGTGTGTAGCAGTTCAGCAGCCAAGCAAGCTGGGAATGTGTGGGAACGTGACTCTGTAAAAAGAACAGGCTTTTTTCAAGGTCAATTCCGCAGGCAAGAAAGAGCGCATACGCTTCAAGAATATTTTTTCTGAAATTCTTCGGATCCTGTCTGACCGTTATTGCATGAAGGTCAGCTACTGCAAATATACATTCATATTCATCCTGGAGCTTGACCCAGTTTCTGAGAGCGCCTATATAGTTTCCGAGAGTGATAGTACCGCTGGGCTGGATAGCACTGAAAATTCTCTTTTTCTTTTCGGGCTGCTGTGTTTTAATTTCTTCCGGCATATCAAAGTACCTCCGATGCTAATTTTCCGAGCAGTTTGATCCCTTTTTCAAGCTGTTCATCCGTGGGAGTTGAGAAGTTTATGCGGAAGCTGCTGCACTGCTCCGCTTCATCAGTAAGGAATGCATTTCCGGGAACGACGCAGACCTTATTGAGTACAGCCTGCTTGCAGAATTCAGGCATAGAAATTTTTGCATTATCAGGCAGCTTACACCAGATGAAAAGACCGCCCTCTATTCTCTGATAGGTAATGCCTGTAGGAACGATATATTTGTCAAGCAGATCCATGCAGAAATCAGCCTTCTTTTTATATATCTTACGCAGTGATGCAAGATGTCCTTCAAAATCATATTCTGTCATGAATTTATGAGCTACCATCTGTGCCCAGGAATTTGAATGTACATCCTCGCCCTGTTTGCATACAACCATTTTCTGTATAACAGGCTTCGGTGCGATAGCATATCCGAGACGCATACCCGGTGAAAGGACCTTTGAGAATGAACCGGCATATACAACAATGCCGTCAGTATCAAGAGATTTGATGCAGGGAACGTTCTCGCCGCTGATGCGGAGTTCGCCGTATGGATTATCCTCAAGTATCATAACGCTGTATTTTTTTGCAAGCTCATATATAGCCTTGCGCTTTTCAAGGCTTGTTGTAACGCCGGACGGATTCTGGAAATTAGCGATTATGTATATGAAACGGACATTTTTCTCTGTCTGCAAAGCCTTTTCAAGAGCTTCAAGGTTCATACCGTCATGCTCAAGCGGGATACCGCAGAGACGGCAGTTGAATGAACGGAAGGAATTGAGTGATCCGATAAAGCTCGGAGCTTCGCAGATGACAGTATCACCTTCATTACAGGTGGTTTTTGTAAAAAGATCCATTACCTGCTGTGCGCCGGAGGTGATAAGGATATCATCGTTTTCGCTGCCTACGCCGTATTTGCCTGTCATATAGTCCCATACAGCAGTCTTTAGCGGAGGATAGCCCTCTGTAAAGCTGTACTGAAGTGCAGCAATGGGATTTTCCTCAAGTATCTGCGCTGAGATCTCAGCAATTGCCTTTACCGGGAAAGCTTCGGGTGCGGGATTTCCGGCGGAAAGAGAAACTACTGTCGGGTCGGCAGCATATTTGAAGATTTCTCTTATGGCGGATGGTTTAAGTGTCTTAACCTTGTCTGAAACAACGTATTCCATAATGTCAGCCTCTTTCTTTTTATTTTAAACTTTTATTTTGGGATATGTACAAAGCCGGAGGAGGCTTTGCTGCGGGGATTCGCAATAAATCTATAATGCAGATCAGCATTTCCTGCTCCCCTATTCTAACATATTTCCCTGTCTTTTGCAACCTTAACCAAAGAGCTATAAGATCAACTTTCGTATAAGGCGTTTTATATTCTGAAAATATTACACAGAACAAACTTGCCTGTCGTTTACCGCAATGAATTACGGCAAAAAGAGTTGTTTCTGGCATCATCGTACATAAAGCACTAAGCCGACAAAAACAACCCGATAAATATAGTCTGCACTTTTTGACTGCCTGATTTTTGCCAAACAGATACATTACTGTTCTGAAATTATTGTATATCACCCTTGATATCGCTGCGCTTGGAAAGCTCGCTTCTCTTATCTCTTATCATAAGCTCTTTAAGTGCCTGCTGAGGATCGACGCCCTGATTTACAACGGCGTCAACCGATTCTATTATAGGCAGCTCCACATTGTATTTTCTTTTCAGTTCAAGCGCAGCCGGGATAGCGTTTATTCCTTCAACGACCATGCCTATTCTTTCAACAGCCTGCTTTGTTTCAACGCCCTGTCCGATAAGCTGACCGCACTGGTAATTTCTGCTGTGTCTGCTGGTTGCTGTAACTATCAGATCACCTATCCCTGCAAGACCGTAAAATGTCTGTTCCATACAGCCCATTGCCATTCCGAGCCTTGTGATCTCTGCAAGCCCCCTTGTAATGAGAGCCGCACGGGTATTATCACCGAAGCCAAGACCTGTAAGAATACCAGCCGCAAGAGCGATGATGTTTTTCATTGCGCCGCAGATCTCAACTCCTGTAACATCCTCATTGGTATAAACTCTCATACAGGTATTCATGAATACATCCTGCACTATTTCTGCCGTATGGATATCCTCACAGGCGGATACTATCGCAGTAGGCATATCTACAGCGACCTCTTCTGCATGAGTCGGACCTGTCAGAGCGACCATCTTAGGATATTTCTTCCCGGTGTTTTTTTCCAGCTCATCGCTTATGACCTGAGTCATGGTATAAAGGGTATCCTTTTCCATGCCCTTTGAAACATTTATTATTATCTGATCCTCTTTAAGAAAAGCAGAAGCAGATCTTGCAGTACTGCGTATGAATATTGACGGCACTGCAAACATTACCATCTCTTTTCCGATACAGGCATCGGATAGATCTTTAGTAAATTTAACACTTTTCGGTATCTCAACTCCCGGCAGTTTGGGATGAACATACTTTTGTGACAATTCATCTATTTCATTTCCGAGCGCAGACCAGACTGTAACATCATTTCCGCTTTTTGCAAGCATTTTTGCAAGCGCTGTACCCCATGTACCTGCGCCTAATACACCTATTGAAGTCATATGCAACACAATCCCATTATATTTATTTACCTCTGAACTTTCCGAGGCATTACAGATATATACGGCGAATGTTCTCTTTCATTTACGCAGTATACTACTAACTATTATAAAACGAATTTCATATGTAGTCAACCTGACAATTTTACTTTTTTATAATAGGGTAGACCGAGGGACA
>DEHG01000106.1:40951-41617 GCA_002351795.1 Ruminococcaceae bacterium UBA2806
TTTTAGGAGGAATGTATATGAAGATAAAAACTTATAAACAAATCATTGACTGGTTATTCAAAAAAGAACAGCTCTTCAAATTTCTTGTCAAGCGCAATGCAAAGCAAAAGAGCAAGCTTTGCGCTCGGGCAGAACTGATTGTTTTCAATCGAGCTGATAGTCTGTCTTGACACACCGACCAGCTCGGCAAGATCACCCTGGGAAATTCTTTTTTCGGCTCTGGCTACTCGAAGTTTGTTTCTGAAAGTTATCTCATTCATTGTTACACCATAAAGAACAGGATAAGACAGCCAAATGCGGCAGCTCCTGTTACTATTCCTGCTATGAGATAGGGTATACTCTTGAGGTTTTTGAATTGATAAAAGAATGTGGTGCAAAGATAACCTGTGATGATAGAAACAAATTCGTAAAATGCCTGAAAATGAATAGCTCTGTAAATACTGAATACCAGACACAGGACACCGACAACAACTGCACCAAGACCAAAGGAAACATTGTATACGTTCTGTTCTCTTTCATCAAGTCCGTTACGGTGCTTTTTCTTATTTTGTTCAAGAATCTCTTTTTTATTCATGATCCATGACCTCTTGAAATTGTTTATCCGCCCTGTAAATATATAATAGCATATCCTGATACAGATGTCAAGTATTCTTGACAAATTTTCTT
>DEHG01000097.1:0-7468 GCA_002351795.1 Ruminococcaceae bacterium UBA2806
CAACCATCTCCAAATGTCAACACTTTTTTTCAATCTTTTTTCCCCTTCTACAAATTGTATTACCATTTTATTGCATACTTCCATTTTCGCTTTATCATAGTAAAAAATAATACTATTTGTAAAAAATAACTGTGTCCGTTGGAATCAACTCCGCCGGACACAGTGTATGCATCAGACCAATCAACCAAGAGAAACAGTATCATCTGTAATTACATTTCCATACAGCTTGATCGTTTTTTTGTTTTTGGGATTTACCGGATCTGTTATAACTATGCAGGTATTTTTCCCTTCTTTATCGAGAACATTATCTTTTACCTCTTTTATATCTGCCATTTTCTTGAACAGCATTTTACCTTTCTTATATTCTGCATCATACAAAACACTGTCCTCAATTTTAAATCTGCCCTCGGCAACAACAAATGTATCGTCCGTTTCGCATTTTACGCTTATTTTATATGTTCCGTCAAGTCTGAACTCAAAGATGTATTGCGCTTGCTTCTGACATTTAGGACAAATTCCATCTTCTGTTTCCCACACTGCAGGAGAACCGTCATCCTTTCCGGCTGCGCTGATAAGCTTTCTGAGTGTACTTATCTTATCCAGTATATTATCTACATCCTTATAACCCTTGAGCTGGTCATATTTTTCAAGCGCTTCTTTATAGTCAAGCTTTTCATATGCAAGTCTTGCTACCGTATATAAGCACTCCTGCGCCTTTTGCTTGCTGTCTTTATAGTCGCCAAGATAATCATATTTATCATATGCAGTTTTAAAATACTGTTTTTTCTCATCTCTTCCCGCCTGAAGATAGAGCTTTTCCTGCGATTTTTTGTATATCTCGTTTTCCTGTTCATCAATTTGTTTCAGAGCAGCAATTGCTTCTTTGTATTTTGCTTCTTCATAGATCTTGGCTGCATAATTTTTAATACATTCTATATATCTGGCTTCGGAATCGGAATAGGTTATTATGGACTGATACATCTCTGCGGCAGCCTTATAGTTTCCTGCCTGCGCATAGCTATCCGCTTTAGTATATGTACATTTAAAAACCATTTCTTCACTGTCAAGGTAGTCACCCATTTTTTCAAACTTCTGCCTTGCGGAATCATATGATCCCTTTTCATATTCATCCATTGCCATTTTATAACTGAAATATGGTATCCCGTAAAAAACACCAAAATATCCGCCTGCCAACAATATCACAAGCAACAGGATCAAAGGAAGTATCTTTCCGAATTTTTTCTTTCCTTCACTTTTCTTTACTTGTTTCTTGTAGGCTTCCTTTCTCTGAGCAAACTCCTGCCTTGCCCTTTCCCTGTCCAGTCTTTCCTGCTCTGCCGCCTTTGCCCTCAGCTCCTGAAGATCATACTCGGTTTGTTCCTTCTGAGATTTCAGGATCTCCATATCGGTATTTTCCCTGAGCCATTCTCTGTCAACTCCGCAGCTGCAGCATGATGTTTCATCTATCCAGTTCAGCGTACCGCAGGCGCAAAGCCAGTAATCCTTGCTTAATTTAGGCTGAAAGCTCATCTTGGTATCATCTACGCCGATCTTGCCGCAGTTGACAATAAACTGACTGTGCATATCAGTCTGCACATTAAATATACTATCCTGAACAAGGCTTTTACTGAATCTTTTCTCGTCCTTATTATACCATGTCTGACCTGATGTAGTAGTTACTGATTTAAGAACAAACTCAATATTTCTTGTCTGTTGGTTTTTTACCTTAAAAGGAACCTCTGTACCAAATTCCTTGTTTCTGACGATATCAAAACCTTCATATTTACAATCATGCAATACATCTACCGGATTTCTGATGGAATCATAACAGATTATATCACATACCATTGAGCTTATATTATGAGGCTGTACGTTCATGAATTTTGCATATGCAAAAATTGCACCGACATTCATATCAAGTTCCAGCTTCATTGACTGCAGTGATACCGGCGAACCTACAAACCATAAATGTATATTTTTCTCTTCAAGAAGCTTCTTTTTTTCTTCTTTTTCCATAATCTTAATCCTGCCAATCTCTTAATGACATTTTATTTTATAAAAGCATAATATATTTATTCGTTTTACGTCAAATAAACACAAATATACATACTATACCTTTATTATTCTATTACATCTATTGCAATTTGTCAAGAATTATTATAACTTCATTTTATTTTTTGTGCATATTATTAATCGCAAACGAATCATTTTTATAAAACAGTATATTGAGATAACTATTGTGTTTTCTTACTTTTTACATTCATTTATGAATAAAAAATATTTTTTACTGAAAATCAATAAATCAATTGATTTTAAGCATTGAATATTATAAAATATATTTATCCGGTTTCCGGTAATAATTTAATGCAAAGGATGGTAGATAATGCAAAGCTACAAAGGTCTCACTCAACAGGAAGCTGAAAAGCGGCTTGCTGAGAACGGAAAAAACAAACTAAAAGATGAAAAACCAAAAACTCTCCTGCAAATGTTCCTTGAACAGATTCTTAATTTTACCAACGCCATACTGGCAGCGGCTATCATCATTTCTATAGTATTGGGAGATTACGGCGAAGCTGTTATTATGCTTATCGTTGTTATTGCAAATGCGATAATCGGCGTCGTACAGGAAGGAAAGGCGCAGCGTGCGCTTGACGCTCTTAAAAAAATGTCTGTGCTTAAAGCTACAGTTATCCGTGACGGCGAATCCAAGGAGATATCCTCAGAGGATCTCGTTGTCGGGGATATAGTTGTTCTCGAAGCCGGAAAACAAGTCCCTGCTGATCTGAAGCTGCTTGAAACAGCGTCGCTTAAAATTGACGAGAAAGCTCTGACAGGTGAATCTGTCCCCGTTGAAAAGGACATCAGCTTTGTTCCCGATGAAAAAACAGGAATAGGCGACAGACTTGACCTTGCATATATGTCAACTATAGTGACCTACGGCCGTGGTATAGGCGAGGTTGCAAGAACAGGCATGAAAACGGAGATCGGTAAGATCGCCGATATGGTAGAACAGGAAAAGGACAAACCCTCTCCCCTGCAAAAGGGAATGGACGGTCTGAGCCGTGTTCTCGGTATTGCCGTAATTATTATTTGTGCAATTGTATTTGTTATCGGCATGCTGCAGGGACGTGAAATACTTGAGCTGCTTATCACAGCTGTTTCTCTTGCTGTTGCCGCTATTCCTGAGGGTATACCAACGATCGTTACAATCGTTCTCGCTCTGGGTATGCAGCGTATGGCAAAGGTAAATGCTATTGTAAAAAATATGCCCGCTGTAGAGACACTCGGCGCTGTCAGCTATGTATGCTCAGACAAAACAGGTACCCTGACTCAGAATAAGATGACTGTTGTCAAGGCATATGAAAACGGAAAATTCATTGATCTTGATACGCTTGACAAATCTGTATATGATACCCTTCTCAAAGGCTTTATGCTCTGCAATGACGCAAGCATTGCATCAGACGGCAGCGAGGTCGGAGATCCGACAGAAACAGCACTTGTAGCATTTGCAAAAAGATATGGTATCGAAAAAGCCGATACCGAAAAGCTTATGCCGAGAATAAATGAAAAGGCTTTCGATTCCGACAGAAAACTCATGACTACAGTTCATAGAACGGATAAAGGAGTTATTTCATTTACAAAAGGCTCAACGGACGAGCTTCTTTCCCGCTGTATCAAGATCCGCATAGACGGAAAAGTCAGACCAATCACGGACGATGACAAGAAAACAATAATGAATGCTATGTCCGAAATGTCAAATGAGGCTCTCCGTGTTCTTTCCCTTGCAGTCCGTGAAGGCAACAAGGATGCAGAAGAAAAAGATCTTACATATATCGGCATGATCGGTATGATAGACCCCGAAAGACCCGAAGTTGTAGAATCCATAAAGACCTTCAAGACAGCAGGCATCAAGACGGTTATGATAACTGGCGACCACAAGGATACTGCACTTGCTATCGCCAAAAAGCTTGGAATTGCCGAAAGTCCCGATGAATGTATCATGGGTCATGAGCTTGACGAGCTTTCCGATGAGCAGCTCAAAGAAAGAGTCCCCGGTCTTTCGATCTTTGCCCGTGTTTCACCCGAACATAAGGTTAAGATAGTCAAGGCAATACAAGCTAACGGAAATGTATCAAGTATGACGGGCGACGGCGTAAACGATGCACCCTCACTCAAAGCCGCTGATGTCGGTGTTGCTATGGGTATTACAGGAACAGACGTTGCCAAGGGTGCGGCAGATATCATATTGCAGGATGACAAGTTCACAACTATTGAAAAGGCTGTCAAGGAAGGCAGAAATATTTACGAGAATGTCAAAAAATCCATTCTCTTTGCTCTGTCCTCAAATGTAAGTGAAATAATAGTAATGTTTGCCGCAATTGTAGCAGGCTTTGCTGCTCCGCTTAAAGCTGTTCACATCCTTTGGATAAACCTTCTTACGGATTCTACTCCCTGCTTTGCCCTTGGAGTTGACCCAAATTCCTCATCTGACGTAATGCATAAAAAGCCCCGCAAAAACGGCGAATCAATCTTTGCTGACGGAGGTTATGCAAAGGTCGGTATATACAGTATAGTTATTGCGCTGGTAACTCTTATAGCATTCCTGTATACACCTGTTACCCACCTTATGTCAACAGGCGGCGCCTTCTCATTGCAGGCTCTTATTGATTGCTTTAACAATGAACATATTCTCATGAAATCTCAGACACTTGCTTTCTGTACCCTTGCCATGTCGGAGCTTTTTCATGCCGTAGGTATGCGTGATACAGAAAACTCGATTTTCCGCTTCAACCACCTCGACAATAAGGTAATGATCCTTGCTCTTGCGATCGGTATTGTCGGTCAGGTCGCAGTAACCGAGATCCCCTTCCTTATGGATGTATTCGGTACAGTCAGAATGTCATGGAAAATGTGGCTGTTTATTGTTGTTATCTCACTCATGCCCCTCGTTGTTCATGAAATATGGTTCCTCATTAAAAAACTGACCCGCAAAGCATAATAAAACGCAAAACGGCTGCCGCACTGATTGTACGGCAGCCAAAAATTTTATCATTTTCCGAGACTTCCCATTATCTGAGATGTCCTGCGGATAAGCTCGATCGCTTCCTCTGTGGAATATTCCGAGCTGTTTATGCAAAGATCGTAATTCCTTGCTGATTCCCATTCCACCTTAGTATAATACTTAACATACTCACGGCGGTGCTTATTGATATCGTTTACCATTTTTTCAGCATCTGCCCTTGGTATGGAAAGTTTCCTCATGACATTGGTGATACATACCTCTTCCGGCGCCCATATAAAAACTCTCAGAAGATTATGACCGCAGTTTTTAAGAGTATAATTGCCGCACCTGCCTATAATTACACAGTCGCTTTTTTCAGCAAGCTCTCTTATCATTTTCTGCTGATAAAGGAATACATTTTCTCTTGATGTAAAGCGGCGGCTTTCGGGCGGAATATCCATCTTGGAAAAATATGTCAGCCTTTCAAAAAAACCCGGTTTGACATTTTCGTCATGCATACTGAAAAACTGAGGGTCAACGCCGCTTTTATCAGATGTAAGATAAATAATATTTCTGTCATAATATGCAATATCCATTTCTTTTGCAAGCTTTTGTCCGATAACACGTCCTCCGCTGCCGTAGCTTCTTGCAATCGTAATTACTGTATTCGGCATATCAATCCCTCCGGAATCAAAATATTTAGGCAATTAAGGTAAACTCTGCCACTATTATCATACAATCTTTTTTCATTTTCGTCAATAGTTTATAATAATTTTTGTGTAAAAATTTGGAAATTTTTAGTAAATAGTTTTTTGCCGAAAGTAAAACTATATCTATGAATAATAATATCTTTTCTTCAAATAATAGATGCAGACGGTCCGAAAACCGCCTGTGATTTTTTTCATAACGGGAGTAATTACGATGAAAAGATTAACTATAGCAATGCTTTCAGCAATTACAGTCTGTCTTTTCCTTGCGGCATGCAAGACAAATACAGACGAAAAACCGGAAAGCTCTCAGCTGAGCAACCCGCCCGCATCAAGTTCTGTTGTTGAAAGCAGCGTGATGGAAAGCAGCGTTGATTCCGAGACTGTATCCGAAGCTGTAAGCGAAGCATCAAGACAGGATGAAGCGGAAAACGGCGTTGTTACCGATGATAACGGTATAATCGGTGACGGTGACAATAGTGAAAATGCCATGTCCGAAATTACAGAGGATGCCGTAAGCGGAGCGCAAAGCATTGCCGATAATGCAGGAGAAGGACTTCAGAGTGCCGGTGAGGATATAAAAAATGCAGCTGAAAATGCTGCCGATAATGTCCGTGACGGCATATCCGACGCTGTATCCGACAATGATGAAAATGATAACTCTCAGGATTCCTCTGAATCCTGAACCTTCAGGCCCGAGCTTTTCGGGTCTGTTTTTTTGCCGAGGTATTCTTAATCCGTAATTCTTTGCATAGTATTGTACGGATACAAAACAAAGGAGAAACTTCAAAATCCTGTTTATTCTGTGTTTCCCGAACATAACTGCAAAGAAAGGAACGGCGCATATGATCACTGCTCTCCGGATAATCAAAGAAGATAATAAAAGTATGATCTCAAGAATAAGATCACTGGTTTTCCCCTACAGCATAGAAACTGAAACTTTAAGACTGAATAATATATCCGTATTCAATATACGCTATCACAGACGAAGAGGAAATGTCAGATTTGATAAGATATACGAGAAATGCATAGGACACAGCAAGGTGATCCTTTGCGACAAAAGCGTAAATCTGTTCAATACTCCTTTCCGTCGCTTTGAAAGCACCCTGCTCAACAGAAGTCTTATGAAGAACTATATCGTAAAGCTGCTCACACTTTCCAATATTCCTCCGAAAGATCTTACTGTATCGTATTACGACCCCGATGCCGGCAATCCGTCCTTCATAAGCGAGCTTCTGCGTTTTACTTCAAAACTCACCGTAGTAACGGATATGCCCAAATTTTATGAAAAGGAAGCTGCCCGAATCTCCGACAACAGCGGTGCAGCGGTACTCGTCAGCAATAATCTATCAGATCTTATCCCCTGTGATATTCTTATTGCACCAGATGTTATCAGAAAGAATATCCCATCATATGAATCCTCACTTATTTTCACCTGCGCCGAACCTACAGTATCCCTGTGCGGAAATATAATATACACCTACCCTTCCGATTTCCCGCAGGAGATAACAGAATTATGTCCCGAAGGCATTGACATCGGGTGTTTTCTCTCAGCAGTATTTATTCTGTACAAGCAAAAACAGCTCGGTAAGCTCATCCCCCATTCCTGCGGCGATAAATACAATGTCTATTCAGACGAGATCATGCTGCGAAAGCTAAAAGCGTCCTGTATGTTTTCACCTCAATAATGATTAAAAAAATAATACTATAATTGTGATTATTAACAATAATTACTAAATTAAGGCAACCTCTAAAAACC
>DEHG01000097.1:7583-9743 GCA_002351795.1 Ruminococcaceae bacterium UBA2806
AAGTTTTTAGAGATGCCCTATTAATGAAAACTGCAAGCTGCTTAATAAAACCGATGAATTTATGGGATCTGACGGTTGGTATCTCACCACTGATCCGGAAAATCTCATTGATCCGGACAAAAAATATGTTTCTCTTCCTGCAGCAGGACCGGGACAAATTGCCTCATATGAAGTATTGCAAAAGGATAGAGATACATCCTATACATTTGAAAACGGCATACTGACAATACATAAAGGTACATTTACCGGCAATGATTATGCACACAATTCTTTTATGGCCGCTGTTATTAAAATGGCAGGCAACAAATTGAATATCAAAAAACTTGTTGCCGAAAAAGATGTAATATTCACAGACTCCTGCTCGTATTTATTCCAGAGCTTTGAAAATGCGGAAGAAATTGACCTTTCTCAAGCTGATATGACAGAGGTAACATACGCAAACAATATGTTCTCTATATGTCCTTCACTCAGATCTGTCAAAATGGGTAAAACAAGCAATAAACTTATAAATATTTCAGATATTTTTGAAAATCTGAATAATCTTCAGACCGTTGATCTGAGCAATCTTGATACATCCGGCGTAACATCTATGAACGGAATGTTCCGTTACTGCAACTCTTTGAAATCTGTTGATCTGAGCAATCTTTCTCTCAGGTACATGTCCATGCAGAAAATGTTTAAAGGCTGTACCGCCCTTGAAAGAATAGTTCTCGGTGACCCGACAAGCACCACTACACAAAACTATTACTCAAGCTACTTTACGGAGATGTTTGACGGTGATGAAAGGCTTACTGAATTGACCGTTCCGAAAACAATGTATGTTCCTTCCGAGGCCAGACTTGTAAACAACGATTTCAATCATACAGGATGGTACAATGCTTCGGATCCGGACAAAAAAATAGTTTCCGGAACAAACGAATACGCTTATATAGGCAAAAATACCAATGAAACGATAGTCTATAAGCGTGATCCGATCGTTTATGATTCCTGCAAGGTAAAAAATGCAAGCCTTACTCTTCAGGGCGAAATAGGTCTTAACTTCTATGCTGCTTTCCCCGACTCAGTTCTTAAAAATGAGAATGCTTATGTCGTTATGGAAGATCCTAAGGGCAAAAAACAGGTTAAGATATCCGATGCTGTTTATGATAAGATCAATGGATATAAATTCACATATATGCTTGCTGCAAAGCATATTCATGAAAAAGTCAGCTTCAAGGTTTATGACGGCATCAACGAAGACCCTATCGAGCTTAAAAACGCTAATGATGAAACACAGGCTGATAACAGCTACAGCTATGCTGTAATTGACTACATCAATTACGTCAAAGCCAACCTCACAAATAATTTGCTGCTCAAGCTCGTAAAATCTCTCGAAGTTTACGGCACATATGCTATGAAGTATTTCAACTACAAAACCGATACTATTCCACAGCTTGAAGCAAATCTTGACAGCACAATGGTCAATACTGTTAATAACGTATCATATAATACAGTTCAGAATTACAAGTTTGTCAAGCCGAATTATCCGGAAGGACTCAAACTGACCGGTTATTCTCTTGTACTTGAGTCTGTAACAACTATGAAACTGTATTTTGAATCTGATGATATAGAAAAGTACAGATTTGAATCTGCCGGAAAAGAATTTACCCCCAAAAAACTCTCTGGTAATAAATATGTTATAGAGATAAAAAGCAATTCGGCAAAAGAAGATAGTCAATCCCGCTTTATGTATGTATATGAAAGTGATTCAGGCGAGTATAAGTTCAATCTCAATATCTCTCCATGAGCATATGTTTATTCAGTACTTTATCAGCTTGACTCAAGCACAGATGAAAATGACGGAAAGCTTAAAATACTTATGAAGGCTTTCCAGGTCTACACACAACAAGCCAGAAATTATTTAGGCAGCTGATAACAGTCCTGCCCGCCGTAATGATTGCGGCGGGCAGGATATTTTTATATAAATTTTTCTTTCAGTTTCACAGGCAGAAACCTGAATATAAAAAAGCCGATCATTGCACCTGTGAAATTCAGTATGATATCATCAACATCTGCAGTACGGTAAAACGTGCCAAGCAGAAAACCTATTAAAAGCTGCATTGATTCTATCCCGAAAGTAAAGGCAAAAAACATCAGCGGGTAAAATACCTTCTTCTTTTC
>DEHG01000097.1:9806-10131 GCA_002351795.1 Ruminococcaceae bacterium UBA2806
AGTCATTAAAATGTTACCGCCTACTTCAACCATTATTACAAACAGATCATATTTTTGTATCATTCCTGTGATGATCTCAAATGGTATCAGCTTTATTGTATTATTGAATACATCAAAATTTTCATCAACTACATCTGTATAATCAACGGGAAAGAAAGTCAAACAGATAACTCCGGTAATATACAGAATAAAGACAGCTGTAAGCACTATTCTTGAAGCAGGCTTTTTTCTGCGGTACATTATTAATATGGTAATGAGCATTATCAGAATACCTGGAATAATTGCATAAATTATACCTATCATAAACCATTTCCTCTTTTTGATT
>DEHG01000097.1:10254-10509 GCA_002351795.1 Ruminococcaceae bacterium UBA2806
ATACCCTTTGTCAAACCGAAAAATAAAACTATTAAAAAATCCAAGATAAATAATAGAAAACAAATAATTCGTCAAAATTTTTTTATTAGTTATGCTATAATTCAGACAGCGCATGACGGGGAATGAATTTTTACCCGGATAAACTGTTGACATTATTTTGCAATGCATATAAAATAGTTGATAGTAAACAGTTTTCAGATAACGCCAACAGCTGAAACTGAAAACTTACAGCTGAGGAAACACTGATAAATTCAT
>DEHG01000008.1:0-10569 GCA_002351795.1 Ruminococcaceae bacterium UBA2806
TCGGTAAAGCGGCAGGCACAGCGCAGGAATGAAAGATCATTGTATCTTGCCCAGCTTATAATGTCATCCTCATGGATGCAGTACATAGGACGTATAAGCTCCATGCCGGGGAAATTGGTACTGTGAAGTTTGGGTATCATACCCTGCAGCTGAGCGCCGTAAAACATTGACATAACGGTAGTTTCAATGACATCAGAAAAATGATGCCCCAAAGCGATCTTATTGCATCCAAGCTTCTGAGCTTGACTGTACAGATGACCCCTGCGCATCCTTGCACAAAGATAGCAGGGGTATTTTTCAGCCTTGTTTGCAGTATCAAAAATATCGGTCTCAAAAATTGTTATCGGGATATTCAGTTTTTTTGCATTGCTTTCGATTTTTTTCCTGTTTTCAGGTGCATATCCGGGATCCATCACTAAATAAACCAATTCAAACGGGACTTCACTGTATCTTTGCAGCAGTTCCATAAGCTTTGCCATAAGCATAGAATCTTTTCCGCCTGAAATGCATACAGCTATTCTGTCACCGCTTTTTATAAGCTCATATTCCTTTACGGCTCTGATGAATTTGTTCCATAAAGGTTTGCGGTATTTTTTGGTTATGCTTTGTTCGATTTTCTGATATCCTTCAAGCTCTCTTTTCATATGGGGTCACACCAATGACTCAGAGTAGATACCGAGTCAGCCTTTTTATTATGATCGTTCGTCTTATGACTTTGAACGGATATACTCGTCAATTGCCTTTGCAGCAGCCTTTCCTGCGCCCATTGCAAGAATTACTGTAGCTGCGCCTGTAACTGCGTCTCCGCCTGCATATACGCCTTCACGGGTAGTAAGTCCGTTTTCGCCGTCTGTTACGATACAGCCCTTCTTGTTTGTTTCAAGTCCGGGAGTTGTGCTTCTGATAAGCGGGTTCGGGCTTGTGCCGATGGACATTATCATTGTATCAACATCAAGAACAAATTCGCTGCCCTCTTTTACTATAGGTCTGCGTCTGCCGCTTGCATCGGGTTCGCCAAGCTCCATCTCAACGCATCTCATGCCGCAGACTTCGCCCTTTTCGTCACCGAGTACTTCAACAGGATTTGTAAGAGTCTTGAAGATAATGCCTTCTTCCTCTGCATGCTCAACTTCCTCTTTTCTTGCGGGAAGTTCCTCCATGCCTCTTCTGTAAACGATATATACTTCCTCTGCGCCCATTCTCTTTGCACTTCTTGCAGCATCCATTGCAACATTGCCGCCGCCGACAACTGCAACCTTTTTGCTGTGCTTGATGGGAGTTTTGCTGCCTTCTTTATATGCTTTCATAAGGTTTATTCTTGTAAGGTATTCATTTGCTGAATAAACACCCTTCAGGCTTTCACCGGGGATATTCATGAAACGGGGAAGACCAGCGCCGCTGCCGATATATACAGCTTCGTTGCCCATTTCAAAAAGCTCATCAATGGTAAGTACCTTGCCGATTACCATATTTGTCTCAACATCAACGCCGATAGCCTTGAGGTTGTCGATCTCCTTCTGAACAATGACTTTCGGAAGTCTGAACTCAGGAATACCGTAAACAAGAACGCCGCCTGCAAGATGAAGTGCTTCATAAACTGTTACCTTATAGCCCATCTTTGCAAGATCGCCCGCTGCCGTAAGACCGCTCGGACCTGCGCCGATTACAGCAACCTTATGACCGTTCTGTACTGGCATTTCAGGTGCGTCCTTGCAGTTTTCACGGTGCCAGTCAGCGACAAAACGTTCAAGTCTGCCGATACCTACAGATTCACCCTTAATGCCTCTTACGCATTTGCTTTCACACTGCTTTTCCTGGGGACATACACGTCCGCATACTGCAGGAAGAGAGCTTGACTTTGCAATGATCTGATAAGCGCCCTCCATATCCTCGTTTGCAACTCTTTCGATGAATGCAGGAATATCTATCTGTACGGGACAGCCTGTAGTACAGGGCTTGTTTTTGCAGTTAAGGCAGCGTCTTGCTTCATTAACAGCCATTTCATATGTATAACCGAGTGCGACCTCGTCAAAATTATTTCTTCTTACCATCGGATCCTGTACAGGCATAGGACACTTTTTTGGATCCATATTTCTCTGAATAGCCATGATCATTTTACCTCCTTATTGAGAAGATTGCATGAAGCTTCACGGGCATGAGCTTCAAAATCTCTGTACATTGTGCCTCTGTGCATAGCCTCATCAAAATCTACAAGATGTCCGTCAAAGTCGGGACCGTCAACGCAGGCGAATTTTGTTTCACCGCCTACAGTAAGACGGCAGCCGCCGCACATTCCCGTACCGTCGATCATTATCGGGTTCATGCTTACTATAGTCTTTATATTGTATTTCTTTGTAAGCTGAGCTACAAACTTCATCATGATAACGGGGCCGATAGCTATTACCTCGTCATATTCGTTTCCAGCTTTGATAAGCTCTTCAAGAGCGTTTGTTACAAGACCCTTTGTGCCGTAGCTTCCGTCATCAGTCATCATACAGACTTTATCGCTGACTGCATTGAATTCATCCTCAAGAATAACAAGATCCTTATTTCTGAAGCCGACTATGCTGTGTACCTCGCAGCCGAGACTATGAAGCTTCTTTGCGATAGGATAGGCTATAGCAGAGCCTACGCCGCCGCCGACAACAGCGACCTTTTTAAGTCCGTCTGTTTCACTGGGTCTGCCGAGCGGGCCTACAAAATCATGAAGGCTGTCGCCCTCGTTAAGAGTATTAAGCTCCATTGTTGCGCCGCCGACGATCTGGAAAATTATAGTGACCGTTCCCTTTTCACGGTCGTAATCTGCAATTGTAAGCGGAACTCTCTCACTGTTTTCAAATGCACGGAAGATAATGAACTGACCCGGCTCAGCCTTTTTTGCGATAAGGGGAGCTTCGATCTCCATAAGAGTAACCGTAGGATTCAATTCTTTTTTTCTGACGATCTTATACATCTTTTTCCTCTCCTTTTTGATCTGTTGAAAAGTATACAATAAAATGTATGTGATTTAGAATTAATTCCGCACTGAACTTTCAGAATGGGTGTTTGTGCATTAGAAACAGCATCGGAACAATTCAAAGATATAAACAGGAATAGTATATCATAATTATTTTTATTTTACAAGTAAAAATACAAAATCCTTCAATTTTTTTTGAAAAAACGTGTATTAAAGCGAAATAAACTTTGTAAAACTGCATTTTTTGATCCTGTTTCATTTCAAATCACAAATAAAAACTGAATTTTTTACCTATCTTTTATTTTATAAATCTGCAAGATGAGAGCTTTTTCTTGCAAAAGTTATAATATTTTTATAAATTATCACAATCGTACTATTGATGAAAACGAATAATAGTATTATAATACTATTGTACTAAAGTTTTATTTTGGAGAATTTGGAGAATTTTTTATAAAAAGGAATACTATGCAATAAAATTACAAATCGTTGCCTTTTTTGGGATTTGTAGGAATAACTTACAAATATTTCTATTAATACCATAAATTTATCTAATGAATTGACCACCGGACTATCGAAGGAAAAAAGAATAAGCAATTTATAGTTGTTGCCATATGTGAAGAAAGGAGAAGATTTTATGTATCATGATGACGTTCAAAGCCTGAAAGAAACGGGTCAGAAGGGCGATTTTTTGCTTCCTTTTGTTGTTGTTAATACAATAATGCCTGATTTTTATACTACATATCCTATGCACTGGCATGATGAAATGGAGATCGTATATGTAGAAAGCGGTGAGTATGAAGAAATTGTTGATCTTGAGAGCTATCATGTAAAGGCAGGAGATATTATTCTCGTCAGCCCGTGCAGTATTCATTCATTCAGAAGCTTTGAAGACAAGACTACTATATTCAGGAGCATTATTTTTAACTTCAATATGCTCACAAGCAATAATACGGACGCATGTTCTATCAAGTATTTTACGCCGTTTCTTGATGACCTTTATATTAACCCTGTTGTAATATCCGCCGACGCTCCTCATTACGATCACCTTAAAAAGACTGTAAAAAATCTTATTGAGCTGTATAAACAGAAGGGCGACTTTTACGAAATAAAGATAAAAGCCGAGCTGTACGATCTGTTTTATCAGCTGTATAAGCATTTCTTTGTACTCCAGTCTCATGAATCAAGCATGAAGGACAATACAACAAGAAATATCAAGATCATTCTTGATTATATTGATACAAATTACATGAGACCGATAACCATTGATGAGCTTGCGGCTACAGTTGATCTCAGCAAGCATTATTTCATGCGCTTTTTCAAGAAATATATGGGTATGACCTGTATAGAATATATCAATGATTACAGACTTAATGTAGCGACAAATCTGCTTCTTACAACAAGCATGCAGATAACAGAGGTCGCAGAAAGTATAGGTATCTCCAATCTGTCATATTTTAACCGTATTTTCAAAAAGAAATATCATATGACGCCGAAGGAATACAGATATAATGTTGATAACAGAAGATAAAATATCGGGACTGGAGCACTTGAAAAGTGATACAGTCCCTTTTCTGATGCATAATGAAAAAATATTCCTGCAAATCACTTGCAGAGGTATCATATGAATAATTCTTCAAAAACTATTGATTTATTAATGAAAATGTGGTTTAATAAAATAAATGTGTGCTAAAAGGGGGGTTGAAGTTTGGCAAAAGACTTTGTTAAATCTATATTGGACACCGAGCAGGAGTGTAAGGATAAGGAAGCTCTTGCCAAAAAGCAGGCTGAAGAAAAAAAGCTTGATGCAAAAAAACAAGCTGAAAAATTCATTTCTGACGCAAATAAGGATGTTGAAAAGATGCTTGAAGACGACAAGAAAGCCGTGAATAAAAGCATTGATCTCAGACTTGAAAAGGAAAGCGTCAAGGTGAAGTCGGAATGTGAAAAGCTGTCTGCCAAGGCTGATAAGAACAGGACTAAGGTCATAGCTCATGCGCTTGAAGTCCTTACTAAAAGCTGAGACGGATATAGGGAAATTTTTCCCGTCAGCAAAAAATCATTCTATAACATTATTATAAGTGTGGTGATAGTATTTGGCTAAGCTTAAAATGAAGAGCGTCAGGATAATTGCCCTCAAAAAAGACCGCAAAAGGATCCTTGAGCATCTTCAGAACAGTTCTCTGGTCGAGGTAAAGCATAATGAAGTACCTCATGAGGGCTTTGAAAGGGTAGATACCGCATCTCAGCTCCAGCGTTTTGAGAGAAATAATCAGCTTCTCACTCAGGCATTGAAAATTCTTGATAAGATCTCGCCTGAAAAGAAAAGCATGCTTGATTCTTTCAAGGGAAAGCGTGAGATAGAGCCTGAGGATCTGGGAAGTATTGCGGCAGGTTCACCGAGGGTCATAAGCATTTGCTCAAAGATATGTGATCTTGAAAAGCAAAAGTCTGATTATATGGCGGAGAGGATAAGGCTCAAAGCTTTGTCCGCCCAGCTTGAACCATGGGGGAGCCTTGATATACCGCTTAATACGCCCGATACGGCAACAACTGCCATATTGATAGGAACCTTCCCGAAGATGTTTGATGAGTCTGCTTTGTCAGAAGCGCTTGCAGAGGAAAAAGATCTTGTGTTTGATTCTGAGATATTTTTCTCATCTGTAAATCTTACCTGTGCGGTCATTTATGTTCCCAAGGCGCAGAAGGAAAAGGCTGAAAACGTTCTGAGGACGCTGGGCTTTACAAGACCGCTGAATCCGACTTCAAGAACGCCTGCCGAAAAGATCAAAAGGCTGGCGCAGAAGGATAAGGAGCTTTCGGAAAAGATCGACAAGACTGTTGAAGACATAAATAAATATGTCAAATACAGACAGGCGATCTCTGATACAAAGGATTACTTTGTACTGCGCTCGGATAAATATAAGGTCATTTCCGAGCTTGATCAGAGCAGTCATACATTCATTCTTTACGGATATATTCCTGAATGTGACTGTGACAAATTGGAGGAGCTTTGTCTGAGGGCTGCCGACTGTATAGTTGAGTTCTCGGAGGCAGGGGATGACGCACCTGTCAAGCTCAAAAACAACAGCTTTACCGAACCGGCGGAAAGCATTGTAATGATGTATTCCCCGCCGTCAAAGGAGGATATCGACCCGACGCCGATACTGGCGATATTCTATTATTTCTTCTTTGGAATGATGTTCTCCGATGCAGGGTACGGACTTGTGCTGATAATTGCAACAACTATCGGTCTTAAAGTCTGGAAGCCCGATAAATCAATGAGGAACAATCTCAAGCTTTTCCGCAACTGCGGATACGCTACAGTATTCTGGGGACTTGCTTTCGGAAGTATTTTCGGAGATGCACCCGCAGTATTCTATAAACTGTTTACCGGTCAGGAAATAACAATGGCTCAGCTTTTGCCCTGGCCAATCCTCGATACCCAGAAGGATGCACTGACAATTATGATATTGTCTATCGGTCTTGGTCTTGTACATATACTTGTGGGTATGGGATGTAAATTCTATGTCTGTTTGAAGAATAAGCGTTATGCCGAGGCTTTCTTTGATACAGGTCTGTGGATGCTTATGCTTATAGGCTTTGCTGTCCTTGCGGCAGGCATGGTTATATCTCCTGTTCTTATGACAGTGGGCGAGATCATTGCAATTGCCTGCGCTGTAGGTCTTATTCTTACACAGGGCAGATCCGCAAAGGGCATTTTCGGAAAGCTTATCGGCGGCGTTGCTTCTCTTTATGATATCACGAGCTATGTCAGCGACCTGCTCAGCTATTCGAGACTTCTTGCTCTCGGACTTACAACAGGCGTTATGGCACAGGTATTCAATATGCTTTCGACCCTTATGGGCACAAGCGTATTCGGTATCATATTTATGATAGTACTGTTCATTGCAGGACATCTGATAACTATTGGTCTGAATGCATTAGGCTCCTATGTACATACGATGCGTTTGCAGTATGTTGAGATGTTCAGCAAATTCTATGAAGGCGGCGGAAGAAAGTTTGAGCCGTTTGCCGTTAAATGCAATAATTTTAAAATGAAAAATTCAGAGGAAATTTAATTGGAGGTTTTTAATTATGGAAGGTATAGTATTTGCAATTTTGGCTGCTTCTATCGCAACCGTACTTTCAGGTATCGGTTCTGCAAAGGGTGTCGGCGGCGCTGCACAGACAGCAATGGGCGTTCTCTCCGAGGACAGCTCCATGTTCGGTAAGATGCTCGTTCTTACACTTCTTCCCGGTACACAGGGTCTTTACGGATTTATCGTAGGCTTCCTTATCATGATAAACTGCGGTGTTTTAGGCGGCGAGGTACCGACTCTCATGCAGGGTCTTGCATATGTGGCAGCTTCTCTTGCTATCGGCTTCGGCGGCATGATCTCAGGCTTTGCACAGGGAAAAGCTTCTGTTGCAGGTATTTCAATGTGTGCAAAGGATGAGGCTAACTTCTCAAAGGCAATGGTATCTATCACACTCGTTGAGATCTATGCACTTCTTGCCTTCATCGTTTCACTTCTTATGGTTATTTCCATCCCCGGAATCAAGATGTAAGACTTTTTGAAAAATAATCAATAAAAAGGCTGGTGAAACTATGAGCAATGCGGATAAAATACTGTCGGTCATAAGAGAGGAAAGCGAACAGCGCATAAAAGAAATGAACGATCAGGCCGATAAGATTTATCAGGAAATAACAGGCGAGGCGCAGAAAAAGGCTCAGGAGATCCGCAGACAGGGTGAGCATAAGGTACATTTGCAGGCTGAGAACCTTCTCAAGACATTTCACAGCAAGTCGGAGCTTGAAAAGCGCAATGCAATACTCAAAACAAAAAGAGCCGAAATTGAAAAGACAATAGATCTGCTGCATAAGCATATGTTATCTCTGGAAACAAAGGAATATTTCCGTGTTATACTGAAACTGGCAGAGAGCCTTGATGATACAGAAGGAACGATGTACTTCAATTCCGCCGATCTTAAAAGAATGCCATCGAATTTCGGTAACGTGCTGACGGATCATTCTATAAAATCAAAAGTATCTTCTGAGCCGGATAACAGCATCGACGGCGGATTCATACTCAAAAACGGTGATGTTGAGGAAAATATGAGCTTTTCTGCTGTAATTGCGGCGAACCGTGAAAAGTTAGAGGATGTTATCGGTTCTGAGCTTTTTGTGGGTTAAGGGGGAATTTATATGTCATTGTCGTATGAATTTTCCATCGGCTCGGTAAGGGCAAAGGAAAAGCATCTTTTAGGTGCTTCCGATTATGAACAGATGCTTGCTTTGAAAAGCGAAAGCGATCTTTTAGGTTTTCTGAAGGACAAGGGATATCCTGAGGGTGACAGCGCAGAAGAAATGCTTTCGGCACGTCAGGAAATGATGTGGAAATATATCCGCAGCGTTGCGCCCGATATGGTAATATTTGAGCCGTTCTATATGCAGAATGATATACATAATTTCAAGACTATACTCAAGGGAGTTATGTTCGGAAAGGATTATGAGGGACTTCTGCTTTCTCCGTCAAATATTGCCTGCGATGTTATAAAAAAATGCATTGAGGAGCGCAGGTTTGATTCTCTTCCTCAGTGGCTTGCCTCAGCGGGTGAAAAAGCCTATGAGCTTCTGGCGCATACAAAGGATGCAAGACTGAGCGACGGCGCACTTGACAGGGCGCTGATGGAAACTCTTATTTCCATCAGTAAAAAATCCAAATCCTTGTTCCTTGTAAAATATTTTAATAATTTTGCTTTTTATGCAAATATAAAGATCGCTCTGAGGGCGTCAAAATCAAAGACAACTATGGAATTTCTAACAACAGCGCTTTGCGGCTGTGATGATTTTGACAAGTCTAAGACGATCAAAATGATAATGGCAGGACATGAAAGACTGCTGAAATATCTTGAAACGGTCAGCGCATATGACTGCAAAACGGCAGTAAAGCTTTATGAGGAAAGACCGGGTCTGTTTGAAAAATATGCTGACAATCGCCTGCTGAAGATCGCAAGGGAAATGTGCAGATATTCAAACGACGGTCCCGAGCCGCTTTTCGGATATTATATCGGGTGCGAATATGAGAGAAAAGCCGTAAATATGATCGCCAGCGGTATAAGAACTGCGGCTTCTCCGGACAGCATCAGAGAAAGGCTGCGTGAAACATATGGTTAAAAATATAGCTTATATCGGTGACAGTGAAAGCATAAAGGGCTTTTCCGCAGTAGGCATTGATTCCGTTATCTGCAATGAAGCGGAGAATGCTGCGGCGGTGCTGAAAACAGTTTCCGATAAGGATAAATATGCCGTTATATATATGACTGAGGAATTGTTTGAGGCTGCAAGGAAAGAGGTCGCAAAGCTATCATTGCAGACTATCCCGGCAGTTATCCCCATCCCCGGCGCAAGAGGAAATACAGGAATAGGTTCAAGACGTCTTTCGGCGTTTGTAGAACAGGCTGTCGGTTCGGATATTCTCTTTAAGTAGTTTATGATTAATTCAGTACGCATTATTTCTTTGAGCTTTAAGCTTTATGCTTTGAGCTGATCACATATCTCCAAAAGGGGTGTAAAATTTGGCAAACGGAATAATTACAAAGGTCGCAGGCCCGCTGGTCATTGCAGAGGGAATGCGAGATGCAAATATGTTCGACGTTGTACGAGTCAGTAAGCAGAGACTTATTGGCGAGATCATCGAAATTCACGGTGATAAGGCGTCGATACAGGTTTATGAGGAAACATCGGGTCTTGGCCCTGGTGAAGAGGTAGAGTCTACGGGCGCACCGCTTTCTGTTGAGCTTGGTCCGGGTCTTATCGGCGCAATCTATGACGGTATACAAAGACCGCTTAATGAGATCATGAAAAAGGTCGGCAATAACCTTACAAGAGGTGTTGAAGTACCTTCTCTCGATCACAGCAAAAAGTGGCATTTCTGTCCGACTGTCAAGGTCGGTGAAAAGGTTGAACCCGGTGATATTATCGGTACGGTACAGGAAACTCATGCTGTATCACATAAGATTCTTGTTCCGGGCAAGATCAGCGGTGTTGTCAAGCAGATAAAAGAAGGCGATTATACAATTGACGATACTGTTGCCGTTGTTGAAAATAAGGGCAAAAAGCAGAATATCTGCATGGCAACAAAATGGCCTGTCCGTGTAGGCAGACCTTATAAGAGAAAGCTTTCTCCGGATATCCTGCTTACCACAGGTCAGAGAGTTATTGATACTCTTTTCCCGATAGCAAAGGGCGGTGTTGCAGCAGTACCGGGACCCTTTGGTTCAGGTAAGACTGTCGTTCAGCATCAGCTTGCAAAATGGGCTGCTGCCGATATCATAGTATATATAGGCTGCGGCGAGCGTGGAAATGAGATGACGGACGTTCTTAACGAGTTCCCTGAGCTGAAAGATCCTAAAACAGGCAATTCACTTATGGAAAGAACAGTCCTTATTGCAAATACATCAGATATGCCTGTTGCTGCCCGTGAAGCGTCTATCTATACGGGTATCACGATAGCAGAGTATTTCAGAGATATGGGTTATACAGTCGCTCTTATGGCGGATTCAACATCAAGATGGGCTGAGGCTCTTCGTGAAATGTCAGGCCGTCTTGA
>DEHG01000008.1:10613-20113 GCA_002351795.1 Ruminococcaceae bacterium UBA2806
CGTCTTGAGGAAATGCCCGGTGAAGAGGGTTATCCCGCTTACCTCGGCAGCCGTCTTGCCCAGTTCTATGAAAGAGCAGGCCGTGTAATAGTAAGAGGTCAGAAGGAAACCGAGGGTGCGCTTTCGGTTATCGGTGCGGTATCGCCTCCTGGCGGTGATATCTCCGAGCCTGTTTCTCAGGCTACGCTCAGAATAGTAAAGGTATTCTGGGGTCTTGATGCTAACCTTGCATATAAGCGTCACTTCCCGGCTATCAACTGGCTTACAAGTTATTCACTGTATACAGATCAGCTTTCAAAATGGTATGCCGAGAATGCTTCCGAGGACTTTATGGAGCTGAGGGGCAGACTTATGAATATGCTTCAGGATGAGGCAGAGCTTCAGGAAATCGTTAACCTTGTAGGTATGGATGCGCTTTCCGCTTCCGACAGATTAAAGCTTGAAACTGCAAGAGCTATCAGAGAGGACTATCTGCACCAGAATGCATTTGACCCGACAGATACATATACCTCCATCAAAAAGCAGGTTCTTATGATGAGGGCGATACTTCTTTGCTATGATAAGTCTCTTGAGGCTTTGCAGGCAGGCGCAGACATAAATCTTCTTGTCGGTATGCTTGTAAGAGAGCGTATAGGCAGATTCAAATATGAAAGTGAAAATCAGATAGATCAGGAGTTCGAGTCCATTAAGGCTATTATGGATAAGGAACTCAAGGATGTACTTGAAAGGAGTGAGGACTGATGCCAAAGGAATATCGTACAATAAAAGAGGTAGCAGGTCCTCTTATGATGGTAACTGACGTTGAAGGCGTTACCTATAATGAGCTTGGCGAGATAGAGCTTCCCGGCGGAGAGATACGCCGCTGTCAGGTTCTTGAGGTCGAAGGCTCAAATGCGCTTGTTCAGCTTTTTGATTCCGCTGCAGGTATCAACCTTGCACAGTCAAAGGTAAGATTCCTCGGAAAATCAATGGAGCTGCCCGTATCGGGAGATATGCTTTCACGAGTATTTGACGGTCTTGGCAATCCCATCGACGGCGGTCCGGCGATCATCCCCGAAAAGCGTCTTGATATCAACGGTACGCCGATGAACCCCGCTGCAAGAGACTATCCCCAGGAATTTATCCAGACAGGTATTTCCGCAATTGACGGTCTTAATACGCTGGTAAGAGGTCAGAAGCTGCCCATCTTCTCCGCTTCGGGTCTTCCGCATGCCCAGCTTGCTGCCCAGATCGCAAGACAGGCTGCTGTCAGAGGTAAAAACGAGCAGTTTGCCGTTGTATTTGCCGCAATGGGTATTACCTATGAGGAATCCGATTTCTTCGTACAGTCCTTCAAGGAAACAGGCTCTATTGACAGAACAGTCATGTTTGTAAACCTTGCAAACGACCCTGCTATTGAGCGTATCGCAACTCCGAGAATGGCGCTTACCGCCGCTGAATATCTTGCATTTGATATGGGTATGCACGTTCTTGTTATAATGACGGATATCACAAACTATGCAGATGCTTTGCGTGAGGTATCCGCAGCCCGTAAGGAAGTTCCCGGACGCCGAGGCTATCCCGGTTATATGTATACGAACCTTGCTACTCTTTATGAAAGAGCAGGTCGTCAGAAGGGCAAGGACGGTTCTATAACGCTTATCCCGATCCTGACAATGCCCGAGGATGACAAAACTCACCCGATACCCGACCTTACAGGCTATATCACCGAGGGTCAGATCATACTCAGCCGTGAGCTTTACAGAAAGGGTATCATGCCGCCGATAGATGTTCTTCCGTCGCTTTCCCGTCTTAAAGATAAGGGTATAGGCAAGGGCAGGACAAGAGAAGACCATGCCGCTACCATGAACCAGCTTTTCTCTGCATATGCAAGAGGAAAGGAAGCAAGAGAACTTATGATAGTTTTAGGTGAGGCAGCGCTTACCGATATAGATAAGAAATATGCCGAATTCGCAGAGCAGTTTGAAAGACAGTATGTTTCACAGGGCTATACTACAAACCGCAGTATTGAGGATACTCTGAATACAGGCTGGAAGCTGCTGCATATACTTCCGAGAAGTGAATTGAAGCGAATCAAGGATGATATGCTTGACGAATACTATGGAAAACAGTAAAGTCGGGAGGTTTTCGGATTGGCTATAATGAATGTAAACCCGACAAGAATGCAGATGACAAAGCTCAAAAAGCAGCTCCAGACAGCAAGAAGAGGTCACAAGATGCTTAAAGACAAGCGTGACGAGCTTATGAGGCAGTTTATTGAGCTTGTACAGGAGAATAAAAGACTGAGAGATCAGGTTGAAGAAAAGCTAAGGTCATGCGGCGCAGCATTTACGAATGCCGGTGCAGTGATGAGCCGTGAAGCGCTTGAATCCTCGCTTATGTCATCAAAGCAGCAGACAGGCGTTGAAATAGGACAGAAAAACATAATGAGTGTTGATGTACCTGTTTTTTCCGCTGTCAGTGAAAGCTCTGATGAAAACGATATATTCCCCTATGGCTTTGCATTTACATCATTTGAGCTTGACGATGCTGTAATGTCGCTTAACGACCTTCTGCCGGAGCTGATAAGACTTGCTGAGATAGAAAAAAGCTGTGAGCTTATGGCAGCCGAGATCGAAAAGACAAGAAGACGAGTTAATTCTCTTGAGCATGTTATGATACCGAGATATGAGGAAACCATTAAATATATCTCGATGAAGCTTGAAGAAAATGACAGAAGCAGCCGTACAAGACTGATGAAGGTCAAGGATATGCTGCTTGAAAAAGCACATCATTATTCAGAAAAAAAATAATGAACAAAGCCGCAGTCTGAACCCTGCGGCTTTGATAATATAAGGAATGGAGTTAATATGCTTAGCAGAGAGGAAATAGATGAAAATACAAGCAAGATTCCTTTCAGAGAATATTCAGAGATTATTTCCGAAAACTATATCAGCCGTTCCGCAAGGCTCAAATGCATAGAGCTGGAATATGAAAATGCATGTCTGAGGGAAGAGCTTGAAAAATATAAATTGATAGCCTGCGGGGATATGTCCGTCAGAGAAGAAATGAATGCCGAATTATATGATCCTGTCTTGAATGAATCAGATATTGTATTCAATAAAGATAATAGGGCTGAAAGCCTGACGGATATGACGGCAAGAGTGTGCAGTACGATCATTGAAGATAAAGCAGAGGAAAATATTTTGTTCTTAAAAAGGGATTATTCTTTACGGACAAAAAAAGTGCTTTGCAGCAAATGTAAGGAAGAATGTAGCGCTGAAAAGGACCGAGTAAAAAGATCACTGCATATTTTCAGAGATAATGCAAAGCTGACAGAGAACGTATTTTATACTTACAGATGCAAAAAGTGCGGAGCTGTTGCTCTTGATCTGTTTTCAAATGTAAAGATCAAAGAAAATCCGCTTGAAGACGGCATTATTACAGCGGAAACAATCGCTGCGCTTATAAAAGAAAAATACATCATGCACAGATCGCTTATATCCATGGAGCTGTACTGGAGAACAAAAAAGCTGGCGTTTGATCGTCAGATGATGAGCAGTATAATAACAGCGGCAACAGACAGATATTTTGCTGCGCTGTATCAAAGGCTGAAAACTGAGCTGCTCAAAAGTGATTTTATTATTGCAGACTCTGCTCAGATACAGACCTGTCTTATTAATGAAAAAGAATGTAAGTCGATAGAATCAAAAGCGTTTGATATGTTTGTTTATCGTACAAGCGAGACGGATGAAAAGAAGATAGTCATTTTTGATGCAGATAATGAATATGATGACCCCGAAATGAAGCATGAAAGCGTCAGACAAAAAGTTTTTCTGAAGGATTATGACGGTATTATCCATACTGATAAAACAGAGCTTTTTGAAACAGATGATAAGCAGTATACGCTTATCCCGATGTGGAGCGGAGCAGAAAGGCTTTTAGGCGAGGCGGTAGTCAGTTCGGGTCATTTGAGCGAAAAAATGCAGATGACAGCTGTAAAATGCATCAGGATATTGCAGCAGATAAAAAGCAGATATGATGAAGAAAGCGGGAAAAATGAACTGCGCCTTACTGTACGCAGGACAAGATGTGAAGATCTGACAGATGAGCTTAAAGAGATAGCACAACAATGGAGCAAAAAAGCGCATCAAGGCGGAACAACCAGAGCGTTTGAATATATCACAAAATACAGTGATGAGCTGGAACTGTTTTACTATGACATCAGAACAACGTATGACAATGAGATCTGTCTTGAAGAATTGTCCGGATTTACAGCTGACGGACCTGTGATCCGCATGGTAGAGAATAATAATGATTATCGCAGGACTGTTATTATAATGAGTATACTGCGGACAATAAAGGCAAACGGTCTTGATCCGGAAAGATATCTTTCTTATTATCTCAAAAATATGGCAAATCCAAGGGATAATTCTCTTCCGCTTCTGCCGTGGGAGGCGCCGTCCGAGTGCCGCATACATATGCTGCCGAGAGGTGAATAATGCCAAAACTGCGATAAAATGCCTAAGTTTGCATTATGATAATATAATATAATTACCATGGTAAATTATAAAGTAAACATAAAACAATTTTTGTCGAAATTATAAAAAAATCACTTGTATTTTTCTGATAAATGATGTATAATGATTATATTAATTATATATTCTTATATATAAATTTAAGAAAATGGAGGAATATCCTATGGCAGAAAATTCCCTAACCTTCCAGGGAACAAAAGCTCAGGAAGAGCAGCTTATGTCTGTTATTGCACAGAATAAGGAAGTTCCCGGAGCATTGTTGCCCGTACTCCATGAGGCACAGGAGATCTATGGTTATCTCCCGATAGAAGTCCAGCAGATGGTTGCTGACGGACTTGGTGTGTCACTCAGTGAGGTATTCGGCGTAGCAACATTCTATTCACGTTTCAGTCTCACACCAAAGGGCAAACACAGGATCAGTGTCTGTCTTGGTACGGCATGTTATGTTAAGGGATCAGATAAGATCCTTACTGAGATTGAAAACTTACTCGGAATCAAGAGCGGTGAGTGTACACCGGACGGATTGTTCTCGATTGATTCCTGCCGTTGTGTAGGTGCCTGCGGTCTTGCACCTGTAATGATGATCGATGAGGATGTATATGGAAAGCTTACCCCCAAGGAAGTTGCAAGTATCCTTAAAAAATATCAGGATCAGGAAGGGGGAGCTAAGTAATGACACTTGAAGAACTCAATAAGATCAAAAAAGAACATGAAGAACTTGTAATGGTTCGTAAGGTAGTTAGGGAAAAGGGCGAAGAGCTTGCAAAGCATACTCAGTACCGTAAGCAGGTACTTGTCTGCGGAGGTACAGGCTGTACTTCATCAGGAAGTAAAAAGGTTATCGCAGCTCTTGAGGCAGCTCTTAAAGAAAACGGTATCGAGGATGAGATACTTGTAGTAAAGACAGGCTGCTTCGGTCTTTGCTCACTCGGCCCGATCATGATCGTTTATCCCGAAGGCTCTTTCTATTCACAGGCTACACCCGAGGGCGTTGCAAGAATAGTAAAGGAACACCTTAAAGACGGTAATGTAGTAAAAGAGCTTCTTTATAAGGAAACAGTTCATGAAGACGGTTCCATCACACCGCTTTCAGAGACTAACTTCTATAAGAAGCAGATGAGAATTGCTCTGCGTAACTGCGGCGTTATAGATCCCGAAAATATCGAGGAATATATCGCACTCGACGGTTATCAGGCTCTTTATAAGGCTCTTACAAGCATGACTCCTGATGAAGTTATCAAGGAAGTGCTTGATTCAGGCCTCAGAGGAAGAGGCGGCGGCGGATTCCCCACAGGCAGAAAGTGGATGTTCGCAAAGGCTTCTCCCGGAGATATCAAGTATGTTGCATGTAATGCCGATGAAGGTGACCCCGGCGCATTCATGGATCGTTCCATTCTTGAGGGCGACCCGCAGTGTATCATTGAAGCAATGGCAATAGCAGGTTATGCTATCGGCGCACATCACGGCTTTGTATATGTTCGTGCAGAGTATCCTATAGCTGTACAGAGACTCAGCATTGCTATCGAGCAGGCTAAGAAATACGGCTTCCTCGGCAAGGACATTCTCGGAACAGGCTTTGACTTTGATCTTGAGATCAGACTCGGCGCAGGCGCATTCGTATGCGGTGAGGAAACAGCTCTTATGACATCAATCGAAGGCAACAGAGGCGAGCCTCGTCCGCGTCCTCCGTTCCCGGCAGTAAAGGGTCTGTTTGGCAAGCCCACAGTACTTAATAATGTTGAAACATATGCTAATATCGCTCAGATCATCTATAAGGGCAGCAAGTGGTATTCATCTATCGGAACAGAGACAAGCCGCGGCACAAAGGTATTCGCTCTCGGCGGTAAGATCACAAACGTTGGTCTTGTTGAAATTCCTATGGGTACAACTCTGCGTGAGATCATTGAAGAGATCGGCGGCGGTATCCCGAACGGCAAGAAATTCAAGGCAGCTCAGACAGGCGGTCCTTCCGGCGGATGTATCCCTGCAGAGCATATTGATACACCGATCGACTATGACAGCCTTCTTGCGATCGGTTCAATGATGGGCTCCGGCGGTATGATCATCCTTGATGAGGATACCTGTATGGTAGATATCGCTAAGTTCTATCTTGAATTCACCGTTGATGAAAGCTGCGGTAAATGTACTCCCTGCCGTGTTGGTACAAGAAAGCTTCTCAGCTATCTTGAAAAGATCACAAAGGGCAATGGTACAATGAAGGATCTTGAGGATATTGAGGAACTGGCTCAGCATATGCAGAAGTCATCTCTGTGCGCTCTCGGTCAGACTGCGCCTAACCCGATCCTTTCTACACTCAACTTCTTTAAGGATGAGTATATTGCACATATCCAGGATAAGACCTGTCCTGCCGGCGTATGTAAGTCTCTTATCAAATATAAGATCGTTGCCGATAAATGTAAGGGCTGTACTCTTTGTGCAAAGAACTGTCCTGTTGGTGCGATCACAGGTGAGCGCAAGTCGCCGCATGTTATTGATTCTTCTAAGTGTATCAAGTGCGGTGTCTGCATGAAGAACTGTCACTTCGGCGCTATCATAATGGAATAAGGAGGGGGATAATTCATGGAAACAGTTAATCTGAAAATAAATAATATCCCTGTTGAAGTGCCAAAGGGTTATACTATTCTCCAGGCTGCAAAGCAGGCAAACATTGATATCCCTACACTTTGCTACCTCAAGGATATCAACTGCATTGGCGCATGCCGTGTATGTATGGTAGAAGCTAAAATGAACGGCAGACCTATGAGAGGTCTTCTCGCTGCCTGCGTTTATCCGGCAGAGGAAGGACTTGAGGTTTTCACCAATACTCCGGCTGTAATAAAGTCAAGAAAGACAACAATTGAGCTTCTTCTTGCTAACCACAAGAAAAAGTGTCTTTCCTGCGTTAGAAATAATAACTGCGAGCTCCAGAAGCTTGCTCTTGAATACGGTGTTGACGAAGATCATTTCGAGAACGAAGTTCCGAATTATGAAATTGATGAACAGTCACCCTATATCATCCGTGACAACAATAAGTGCGTAAACTGCATGCGTTGTGTTGCTATGTGTAAGAATATACAGACAGTATCCGTAATCGGCTCTATAAAGAGAGGTTATCAGGTACATGTCGGAAGCGCATTTGATAAGAGTCTTGCTGATTCTCCCTGCGTTGGCTGCGGTCAGTGTATCGTAAGCTGTCCTGTAGGCGCTCTCCAGGAGAAGCCGCAGGAGGATAAGGTATGGGATGCTATCAACGATCCCGATAAGGTAGTTATGTTCTTCACAGCTCCTTCTATCAAGGCTACACTCGGTGAGAGCTTTGATATGCCTATCGGTTCAAATGTTGAGGGTAAAATGGCTGCTGCTATCCGTCGTCTCGGCGATGGCGTAAAGGCTTATAATATGGACTTTACAGCTGACCTTACTATCCTTGAAGAGGCTCATGAGCTTATCGAAAGAATTCAGAACGGCGGCACACTCCCGATGTTCACATCATGCTGCCCCGGCTGGGTAAAATTCGTTGAGCATTATTATCCTGATTTCATTCCGAACCTTTCAACCTGTAAATCACCTCAGGCTATGTTCGGCGCAGTTCTCAAGGGCTATTATGCTCAGAAGACAGGTATTGACCCGAACAAGATGTTCGTAGTCAGCGTTATTCCATGTACTGCAAAGAAATTTGAATGTACTCGTCCTCAGCTCCGTTCAGGAGACGGCGATTATGATGATGTTGATGTAGCACTCACAACAAGAGAGCTTGCAAGAATGATAAAACGTGCAGGTCTTGACTTTACTGCTCTGCCCGAGGAAGATTTCGATGCACCGTTCGATAAGGCTACCGGCGGCGGCGTTATCTTCGGCGCAACAGGCGGCGTACTTGAGGCTGCACTCAGAAATGCTGCAAGAACTCTTGACGGCGAATTCAAGATGATCGACTTTGAAGAGGTAAGAGGACCTGAGGCTATCCGTGAGGTTACATATAATGTTGCCGGCATGGATATCAAGGTTGCTGTTACATCAGGTCTTGGCAATGCCCGCAAGATCCTTGAAAAGATCAAGAGCGGCGAAGCTGATTATCATATGGTTGAGATCATGGCATGTCCCGGCGGCTGTATCAACGGCGGCGGTCAGCCCTATCAGCCTGACAGCGTAAGAAATAACGTTGATTATAAGGCACTGCGTTCCAAGGCTCTTTACGATCAGGATAAGAACAGCGAAATGAGAAGCAGTGAGGAAAGCCCTGTTTGTAAGATGGTTTATGATGAGTTCTTTGAGTCTCCCGGCAAGGAGAAGGCTCATAAGTATCTCCATACATCATATGTTGCAAGAGGCAATAAGATGTCATAATTATGATATAGTTTTTTTGGATTCACATCCGATTCAAAGGAGTTGTAGCACTATAAGGTGCGGCAGCTCCTTTACTGTTTGTACAATAAATGGTTTATTTTTCTGTTTCAATATCGAAATAACCTATTTATGTAATGTTTATTAAAATAAAATGTATAAAAATGACAAAAAATTCACAATAAAATTCCAATACAGAATATTAAATATGTAAGTTTATGATATAATTTTTCTGTATCATAGGAATGATGTAAAATGCTTTTCCTGATCGGGAAGTGTTTTACTAAATTAAGTACAGGATCAGGGATGTTAAATGGATTTTAATGATTGTTATGAATATATGGCGGATTTCCTGTATTCTCAGGATTTTTCATCAGTAGGGAATGATTTTACAGCCCTGATGTATCTGACCGGCAAGGAGAACGGATATATTTATTTCTCATATAAAAACGGTGAAAAAAAGGTGGAACCGGTAAAGCATGAGCTTGTAAATATATATGTTGCTATGTCAATAGAAAACTTTGAGAAAATGATATACGGCGAGCTGGATATACTCAGAGCATTTACCACTAAACAGATACAGGCAAAGGGGAATGTAGTACTTGCAATGTCTGTATATAATTTGTTTTCGGAAAAAATAAA
>DEHG01000050.1:0-125 GCA_002351795.1 Ruminococcaceae bacterium UBA2806
GGTAAAAGAATGGAAACCAAAAGACTTATCAAAGAGCTTAAAAAGACAAATCCTGACATAGAAAAGAGTATCTTCAACAGTCTCCATGTCGTTCACATTGACACATTCCCCGGCTACAAAACCGG
>DEHG01000050.1:354-791 GCA_002351795.1 Ruminococcaceae bacterium UBA2806
TCTCTACTATCTCTGCTAAGGGCTTGCCGGTCGAATCAAAGTAATAGGTAATCGTCGGATCTGAAACTCCCGGCATCTGGGATTTGATCGTGTACTTTTCATACTGCACCTCTGCATCCTTGTAGGTCGTATCGCCTTTTTCGACAAAGGTGCAATTATTGATAATTCCGAGACAGCGTTTTACTGTAAATTCTTCCCCGAAGTTTTCTGCAAGACCGTCATAAAGCTCTTTTGTATAAGTCTTATTCTTATGATCGATCGTGTAAATCTCATGATTCTTTACAAGCGAACACTTGTTCCCTACATCTGATATCATTATCAGACCGCCAATGTCATTTTCAAAATCCACAGCAATAATATAATCATATTTTATTGTCTGTATACCGCCGCTGCTTTCGGCAGATGAGCCTGAATTCATCTTTGACGGATCATATTCC
>DEHG01000050.1:860-1218 GCA_002351795.1 Ruminococcaceae bacterium UBA2806
TCACCCATCCAAAGCTCACCGAAGGATTTCATAAGCAGCTTTCCGTCGGTATATGATGTTTCGTCAACCGAGCTTTCCACTTCTTCATCATACGGTAGTATTCTTGAGTTTTCATCATTTATAATATCAGGTACGGCAGATGAAGATGACGAGGAACCTGAACTTTTCTTATTTGTATCATTTCCGCCGCTGCAAGCAGTAAATGTAAGAAGAACTGCAAATATCAGCACAGCTANNCTTTTTCATTATATTCATCTCCTGCCGGCATTAATTAATTATCCGAAAATTCCATCTGACTGTCTTTGTCCTCCATTTTTTCTCCGGCTGCCTTTACAAATTCCCTGAACAGCGGATGGGC
>DEHG01000050.1:1287-5167 GCA_002351795.1 Ruminococcaceae bacterium UBA2806
TTGAATTCGGGATGATACTGCACTCCGATATAGAAACGATGTTCAGGAATCTCAACTGCCTCTACAAGCATACCGTTGGGTGAAGTTCCTGTAAATATCATTCCGTTTGCTTCAAACTGACTGCGGAATTCATTATTGAATTCATATCTGTGACGATGACGCTCGAAAATTTCTGTCTTTCTATATGCTCTTTCCATTATGGTATTCTTTTTGACCTTGCATGGATATGCGCCGAGACGCATTGTTCCGCCCATATCAATAATACCCTTCTGGTCGGGCATAAGATCTATTACCTTATGCTTGCTTTCAGACGCAAATTCTCCTGAATCCGCATCGTTAAAGCCTAAAACATTCCTTGCAAACTCGATAACGGCAGTCTGCATACCAAGGCATATGCCAAGATAAGGGATATCATGCTCTCTTGCATATTTTGCGGCAATTATCTTGCCCTCTACTCCCCTGTTTCCAAAGCCGCCCGGTACAAGTATTCCGTCAACATCGCCTAAAAGCTCATCGGCAGTATATTCTGTAATAAGCTCGGTATCTACCCAATGGATATCTATAAACGCTTTGTTTTCATAACCCGCATGACGAAGCGCCTCGGCAACGGATAAATATGCGTCATGAAGCTGTACATATTTTCCGCAAAGCGCAATCTTTATCGTCTTTTCTCTTGCATTTATACGATCAAGCATTTCCTGCCATTCGCTCATGTCCGGCTTAGGCGCATTGATATTAAGCTCACGGCATACGATATCACTGAAATTAGCCTTTTCAAGCATAAGCGGCGCTTGATAAAGAACCGGGATCGTCATATTCTCGATTACACAGTCGTTCTTTACATGACAGAACATAGCTATTTTCTTGAAGATACTGCTGTCCTCTATCGGCTCGTCACTTCTGAGAACCATTATATCGGGATTGATGCCAAGAGAACGAAGCTCCTTTGCGCTGTGCTGGGCAGGCTTTGACTTATGCTCCTGGCTTGCTTTAAGATAAGGCACAAGGCATACATGGATGAACAGACTGTTTTCCTTGCCGACTTCAACGCTTACCTGACGTATAGCCTCAAGGAAGGGCTGGCTTTCGATATCGCCCACCGTTCCGCCTATCTCTGTAATAACAACATCTGCTTTGCTGTCCTTGCCTACAGCATATATGAACGATTTTATCTCATTTGTTATATGGGGGATCACCTGGACAGTTTCGCCCAGATAATCGCCCTTGCGCTCCTTTTCGAGTACATTGGAATAAACCTTGCCTGTTGTAAGATTAGAGAATTTGTTAAGATTTTCGTCAATAAAGCGTTCATAGTGACCGAGGTCGAGGTCGGTTTCTGCGCCGTCCTCAGTTACATATACCTCGCCGTGCTGGTACGGACTCATTGTTCCGGGATCGACATTGATGTACGGATCAAGCTTCTGTGCTGCGACCTTCAGACCCCTTGCTTTAAGAAGTCTGCCGAGAGAAGCCGCTGTGATACCCTTGCCAAGACCCGATACAACGCCGCCTGTGACGAATATGTATTTCGTTATCATAACTCTATTTCTCCTTCAAATACTGTTTCAGCTACGCCTGTAAGATATACTGTTTCATCAGTATATTCAATGATCAGATTGCCGCCTTTCAGCTTCACCGTAATAGGCGTATTTTTCTCACAAAGTCCGTTTTCTACTGCGGCTACCGCAACTGCACAAGCGCCAGTACCGCAAGCCCATGTTTCACCTGTACCTCTTTCCCATACTCTCATTTCGATAGTACGGCTGTCTATTACCTTCACAAATTCAGCATTTACCCTTTCAGGGAAAAGCTCGCTGTTTTCAAATTTCGGACCGATCTTTTCAAGATCTATCTTTTCAACATTGTTGCAGAAAACAACTGCATGAGGATTACCCATTGATACACAGGTGATATTATAATCCTCGCCGTCAATATTTACAGGCTCGTTTATTACCTGCGGCTTATCTATAGCAACGGGAACAAGCTCGCTTGAAAGCTCCGCCTTACCCATATCTACCTTGAATACATCGTTTTCTCCGTCATGACGGTAAACCTTTATTGTCTTGATACCGCTGAGAGTTTCAACAGTTATAGTCTTACCTCTTACCATTTCATGGTCGCAAAGGTATTTCGCAATACAGCGTATGCCGTTTCCGCACATCTTGCCCTCTGAACCGTCTGCATTGTACATTTTCATCTTTGCGTCTGCGACTTCTGAGGGACAGATAAGGATAACGCCGTCGCCGCCGATACCGTAACGTCTGTCGCTGAAACGAACGGAAAGACCCTCAGGGTTATTGATCTTCTGGTCGAAGCAGTTGAAGTAAATATAGTCATTGCCCGTGCCCTGCATTTTTGTGAACTTGAGCCTGATCTTTTCTGTTCTCATGTCATTGATATCGACAAGCTCTGTGCTGTATTCGCTGTACTTACTCTTGAGCGAATCTGCAAGCGCATTTGCAGTATCTATTGATGTCAGACAGGGGATATTTCTTTCAACAGTCTTTCTTCTTATCTTAACGCTGTCACGGGTCGGGATCCTGCCCTTTGAGGATGTGGAAATAACATAATTGATCTTTCCGCTTTCGATAAGAGAAAGTGTATTTTCCTTTTCGTTTTCGTGTATCTTATCGACCTCGATCACCTCAAGACCATAATCACGGATGGTATTTGCCGTACCCTTTGTTGCATAAAGCGTAAAGCCAAGCTCGACATATTTCTTTGCAACTGCACCGATCTCACTCTTATCGGGGTTACGGACGGTAATAAATACGCCGCCATGCTTTTTCATTTTATAGCCTGCTGCGATAAGTCCCTTATACAGTGCCTCTTCAAGCGTATTTGCAATGCCGAGGACCTCGCCTGTGGATTTCATCTCCGGACCAAGCTGGTTATCAACATTTATAAGCTTTTCAAATGAGAATACCGGAACCTTTACCGCAACATATGGTGATCTCTTATAAAGACCTGTGCCGTAGCCCATATCTTCAAGCTTTTCACCAAGCATTGCCCTTGTTGCAAGATCTACCATCGGAACGCCTGTCACCTTGCTGATATAAGGGATAGTTCTTGAAGAACGGGGATTTACCTCTATAACATAAAGCTTGTTTTCATAGATAAGATACTGTATATTTACAAGACCCTTTGTTTTAAGGGATACAGCAAGATTCTTTGAAGTGGTGATAATATTCCTTGTCATCTCATCGCTTATATTCCATGCGGGATATACTGCGATAGAGTCGCCGGAATGTATGCCTGCCCTTTCAACGTGCTGCATGATGCCAGGGATAAGGATCTCCTCGCCGTCACAGATAGCGTCAACTTCAAGCTCCGTACCTGAAAGGTATTTATCTATAAGTATCGGATTTTCAATATTCTGAGCAAGGATTATCGCCATATATTCCTTAATATCTGCTTCATTGAAAGCGATAATCATATTCTGACCGCCGAGTACATATGAAGGACGCATAAGAACGGGATAGCCTATCCTTTCTGCAACATCAAGCGCTTCCTCTGTTGTCATGACAGTAAAGCCTTCGGGACGCTTAACATTATGCAGTTCAAGAAGCTCGTCAAAGCGTTCTCTGTCCTCAGCCATATCAATGCTGTCGGCAGATGTTCCGAGGATATTTACTCCGCTGTCATTAAGGAATTTTGTAAGCTTTATAGCAGTCTGTCCGCCGAACGCCACAACAACGCCATAGGGCTTTTCAGTCTTGATGATGCCCATAACATCCTCATTTGTAAGCGGCTCAAAGTAAAGTCTGTCCGCTGTATCAAAGTCTGTTGAAACGGTCTCGGGGTTATTGTTTACGATTACAACATCAAAGCCTGCTTTCTTCAGCGCCCATACGCAGTGAACGGATGCATAGTCAAATTC
>DEHG01000050.1:5273-9040 GCA_002351795.1 Ruminococcaceae bacterium UBA2806
ATAAATGCCTCAGCTTCATTATCCTTATCGAATGTTGAATAGAAATAAGGTGTCTCAGCCTTGAATTCCGCCGCACAGGTATCAACCATTTTATAAACGGGGACCATCGGGTTCTCTACTTTCTTTCCCGTAAGCTTTTCTATCGTTCTGTCAAGGAAGCCAAGAAGCTTTGCCTTTTTATACAGTTCCTCTGTAAGCTCTGCACCGTTAAGCTCCTTTTCACATTCAACAAGATTAAGAAGCTTGTAAAGGAACCATTCATCTATCATTGTTATGGCATGGATCTCATCAACTGTAATGCCTCTTTTGAGCGCCTCATATACGCAGAATGAACGCTCGTCATCACAAACGCTGAGTCTGCTCCTGATCTCATCATCAGACATTTCCTCAAACTTAGGAGAAGAAAGCGTATCATGCTTTATCTCAGCGCCTCTTACAGCCTTCATTATTGCCTGTTCAAACGTAGGCGCAATTGACATTACCTCACCGGTAGCCTTCATCTGAGTACCGAGAGTACGCTTTGCATATACAAATTTATCGAAGGGCCATTTCGGGAATTTTACAACAACATAGTCAAGAGCAGGCTCAAAGCAGGCATATGTCGTACCCGTTACGGCATTCTTTATTTCATTAAGGGTATAACCGATAGCAAGCTTTGCGGCAACCTTTGCTATGGGATAACCTGTTGCCTTTGAAGCAAGCGCAGAAGAACGTGATACTCTGGGGTTTACCTCAATTACCGCATAATTAAAGCTTTCGGGTTCAAGCGCAAACTGACAGTTACATCCGCCCTCTACACCAAGTGCAGATATAATATTAAGAGCCGCACTTCTGAGCATCTGATATTCCTTATCTGCAAGTGTAACTGTAGGCGCAATAACGATACTGTCGCCTGTATGTACGCCAACCGGGTCAAAGTTTTCCATTGAGCAGACAGTGATAACATTTCCCATCTTATCACGCATTACCTCAAATTCTATTTCCTTCCAGCCGGCAATACATTTTTCAACAAGCACCTGTGTTATAGGTGAAAGCTCCAGACCGTTTGATGTGATCTCACGAAGCTCTTCTTCATTATTAACGATACCGCCGCCCGTACCGCCGAGTGTAAAAGCAGGACGGATGATAACGGGGTAGCCTATTTCGTCTGCAAATTTCACGGCAGATTCAACGTCATTTACAACAAGTGAAGGAATAACAGGCTGACCTATGGATTCCATTGTATCCTTGAACATCTGTCTGTCCTCAGCCTTGTCGATAGTTTCAGGATTCGCTCCTAAAAGCTTTACGCCGTGTTTTTTCAGGAAGCCTTCCTTTGCAAGCTGCATTGAAAGCGTAAGACCTGTCTGACCGCCAAGAGTTGAAAGCAGACTGTCAGGCTCTTCCTTTATTATAATTCTTTTGACCGTTTCAAGTGTAAGCGGCTCGATATATACCTTATCTGCCATTGCCTTATCGGTCATTATAGTTGCAGGGTTTGAATTTACAAGAATAACCTCAAGACCCTCTTCTTTAAGCGCACGGCACGCCTGTGTGCCGGCATAGTCGAATTCGGCAGCCTGTCCGATAACTATAGGACCGGAGCCTATCACCAATACTCTTTTAATGCTGTTATCCTTAGGCATTCTTTTTGTCCTCCTTCATCATTGTAATAAATCTGTCAAATAAGAACGAGGTATCAAGCGGACCGCCGCAAGCCTCGGGATGGAACTGCACTGTAAATACGGGCATATTCGTATATGTAACGCCTTCGCAGGTACCGTCATTTGCATTTACAAAGCTTTCATAAGCATTTTCGGGAAGTGTATCGGCTACAACTGCATAACCATGATTCTGGCTTGTAATATATACCCTGCCTGTTTTTGTATCGGTCGCAGGCTGGTTTGCACCTCTGTGACCGTATTTCAGCTTTTCAGTCTTTGCACCCTGTGAAAGCGCCATTATCTGATGACCGAGACAAATTCCGAAGGTCGGTATCTTATATTCGCAAAGCTTTTTTATTTCAGCGATAATTTCCGTATTTTCCTCAGGGTCGCCGGGGCCGTTTGACAGCATGATGCCGTCCGGAGCCATAGCCTTTATTTCATCAGCTGTTGTATTTCCGGGAACAACAGTGACATTGCACCCTCTTTTTACAAGCTCACGTCTTATATTATTTTTTGCGCCGAAGTCCATCAGAACAACATTCAACCCGCCGTTTTCAGCTTCAAATTTTTCCGCATGATCTGTTGAAACAGATTTTACGGCATTTGTCACTTTATAGCTTTTAAGGCTTTCAATATCCTCTTTTGCAGGCTCTCTGTAAAGGAGCGCACAATTCATAACACCGTATTCACGGACAGTCTTTGTAAGGCAGCGTGTATCTATACCGCATATGCCGGGGATATCGTTATCCTTTAAAAAAGTGTCAATCATACCGTCACTTCTGAAATTTGACGGCTGTTGACACAGCTCTCTGACAATATAAGCCGTAAGTGCCGGCTTTTTGCTCTCGAAATCCGAGGGAATAACACCATAATTTCCTATAAGCGGAAAAGTCTGGCATACGATCTGACCAAAATAGCTGGGGTCGGTAAGAGTCTCAAGATAACCGGTCATAGCGGTAGTAAATACCAACTCACCTACAGCCTCCTTTTCTGCGCCAAAGGCCTTACCCTCGTAAACATCTCCGTTTTCCAACACAAGAAAAGCCCTTTTTTCCATTTTACCAAATCCTTTCTGTATTATTGTTGGTCTTTTAAGCTAACAGCATATATTAAACATAAAAAGCATAATTATTTATTCCATGACAACAAAAGCAATAAGCTAACTGTCATAAGTTATAAGAAGATTCTTTGCGATCTCGACCTTTGTAAGGCGGAGATCCATCGCCTGTCTTTCTATATATTTATGAGCCTGCGATTCTGACATCGAAAGATATTCCATCAATATACATTTTGCACGATAAATAATCCTGCTGTCCTCAACCTTTTTCTGGAGCTTGACATTTTCGTTTCTGACGCCGACAATGCGGTTCTGCGCTGCTTCAATAAAATGTACTGCTTTATGGAATACGAATCTGTTCAGTGGTTTTCCAAGCACAAATGCGCCGTATGGGAGCAGCTTTTTTTCAGTCAGGACCTCCAGATCATTTTTGACAGTCAGCATAACGGCGGCTCCGGTATTCTTAAGCAGATACAGTGCAAGCTCATCTCCGAAACCATCACTGAGCGGAGTATTTATAATAATAAGAGAAAACTCCTTTTCAAGACAAGCCCGTTTAGCGTCATTGCCGTTTTTTACAGAGCCTATATTATTACAGCCTTCATTTTTCAGCAGACTTACAAAAGTCGGGATCGCCTGTTCCTGTGACGATACTATCAGAATATTATCTATCACCGGGCACCCTTCCCTCTATTGTACTAAATTTTTCAGTATATTGCAAGTGATTTTATATTCAAAGCGTTTACTGAATTCTGTTCTATATTCAATTTATTATAATAGCATATTTTTGCAGTTTTGTCTATAACCTAAAATATGTTAACCTAATCTTTTTATATTTTAACTGTTTTTATCAGAATTTCGACGAAATTTTATAATTATTTTATATAAAATGACAGTTTTTTACAAACGAATACAGCACAAGCAAAACACCTGTGCTGTAATAGTTTTCAATCATTATTCAGACCTTCCGACAGCGACCTGATCTGTTCCTCAGAAAAACCCTTCTGACGCATTAACTGCAAATATTCAGCCTTTAATTCTGCTCTGCCCTCAGCTCTGCCCTC
>DEHG01000050.1:9166-10179 GCA_002351795.1 Ruminococcaceae bacterium UBA2806
AGCTTCACCTTCTGCTCTGCCTTCACGCCTTGCACCGCCTAATGCGGTCGCTTCATCATGCAGTCTTTTTTCACGGTAAAAAGCTTCCCAGCGTATTTTTTCATCCGCACTGAGTTCCCTGATCTTTACAATTGTATTCTGAACCTCTGGAATATTTGTCGTACTCTGCAATGCCATAAGATCACCCTCCGTTTCTGCATTTATCAGATTTAACCAATCCTCCATGCGTCTGTTCTTCCTGAATTTACTCAACTTGCGAAGCTCAAAAAAATGTATAGCAAACTTGTCTGTAAGCTGTTCTTTCCGGCTGCTTTCAAGTATTTTGAAATGAGAATGATAATCGTCACAATCAAACAAATTGAAATTTATGATATTAATGCATATAGTCTGTTTAAGCTCGCCGTATTCATCACCGGGTCGAAGATCATCGCTGTATAGCTTTGCCCAGTAAAACAACGTCCTCTCTTTGAAAAATGGTTCACTGTTGACCTGCATTTCTATATTGATTATCCTGCCGTCAACGTCTAATTTCAGGTCAAGACGGCTGAATTTCTGATCTATATATTCCGGGGCAAGCTCAACATTGCTGAAATAGATGGCTTTTATGCTTTCACGAGGTATTTCAAGCAGATCGGACAGAAAAGCAGCAATAATATCTTTGTTTTTTTCATTTCCAAAAACACGCTTGAAAATGATATCAAGTTTAAGCTTTACTATCTTTGTATCCTTGTCCATATATTAACACCCTCCTGACGAATACTTACTATATATATTATAACATACAAAAGGAATAAATCAACACAAAAATAAAAAACTGCCCTCCCTCGAAAAACAAGGAAGAGCAGCCTGTAAAATTATTATTTCATTGCTTCTTCAACAGCAACTGCACATGCAACTGTTGCGCCTACCATGGGGTTGTTGCCCATGCCGATAAGACCCATCATTTCAACGTGTGCGGGAACGGAAGAAGAACCTGCAAACTGTGCATCGGAATGCATACGTCCCATAGTATC
>DEHG01000050.1:10327-10662 GCA_002351795.1 Ruminococcaceae bacterium UBA2806
GTACCTGCAACAGGATGCTGGAAACGTGTCGGGTTAGTGGAGTTACCTGTAATGGAAACGTCAACATTTTCCTTCCACATGATAGCAACGCCCTCTACAACGTCATTTGCGCCGTAGCAGTTAACCTTTGCACGAAGACCGTCAGAATATGACTTGCGGAATACTTCCTTTACTTCGCCTGTAGCATAGTCCATCTCTGTCTCAACGTGTGTAAAGCCGTTGATTCTTGCGATGATCTGTGCAGCGTCCTTGCCAAGACCATTGAGTATAACTCTGAGGGGCTTTTTACGAACCTTGTTAGCCTTCTCAGCAATACCGATAGCACCCTCAGCAGC
>DEHG01000050.1:10766-11014 GCA_002351795.1 Ruminococcaceae bacterium UBA2806
CCCTCAGCAGCAGCAAATGACTCATGACCTGCGAGGAATGCAAAGCACTCTGTATCCTCTTCAAGGAGCATCTTGCCGAGGTTGCCGTGGCCAAGACCAACCTTACGCTGATCGGCAACTGAACCGGGGATACAGAAGGACTGGAGTCCCTCACCGATAGCAGCAGCAGCGTCAGCAGCTCTTGTGCAGCCCTTCTTAATAGCGATAGCACAGCCTACTGTATAAGCCCACTTTGCATTCTCAAAGCA
>DEHG01000050.1:11065-11787 GCA_002351795.1 Ruminococcaceae bacterium UBA2806
CTCAAAGCAGATAGGCTGGATGCTTTCAACCAACTTATAGATATCAAGACCCTTTTCTTTGCAGATATCTGCACATTCCTCGATGGAATTAATACCATATTCTTTGATTACGGCAAGGATCTGTTTTTCTCTTCTGTCATATGATTCAAATAATGCCATTGTACAAATCCTCCTTATTCTTTTCTCGGGTCAACAAACTTAACAGCGTCAGCAACTCTGCCGTACTGTCCCTGTGCCTTCTCGAAAGCCTTGTTTGCGTCGTCGCCAGCCTTGATGAAGTCCATCATCTTACCGAAGTTTACGAACTTATAGCCGATGATCTCGTTTTCTTCATTAAGAGCAAGATCTGTTACATAACCGTCTGTCATTTCAAGATAACGGGGACCCTTTGCAAGAGTACCGTACATTGTACCGATCTGTGAACGCAGACCCTTACCAAGATCTTCAAGACCTGCGCCGATAACAAGACCGCCCTCGGAGAAAGCAGACTGTGAACGACCGTAAACGATCTGGAGGAANNAGCTCTCTCATAGCTGTGTTGATAGCGTCACATACGAGATCAGTATTGAGAGCCTCAAGAATTGTTCTGCCGGGAAGGATCTCAGATGCCATAGCTGCGGAATGGGTCATACCTGAGCAGCCGATTGTCTCAACAAGACATTCCTGGATAACGCCCTCTTTTACATTAAGTGTCAGCTTACATGTGCCCTGCTGAGGAGCGC
>DEHG01000050.1:11837-12379 GCA_002351795.1 Ruminococcaceae bacterium UBA2806
CCAGCCGATACCGTGTGTGAAGCCGGAAATATCCTTGATTTCCTTAGCCTTTACCCACTTTGCCTCTTCCGGAATGGGAGCTGCACCGTGAGCTGCGCCCTGAGTGATGGGGCACATAGTTTCAACTTCATGTGAATAAACCATTTAGAAAACTCCTTTCTATTTTTAAGCAAAATTTCTTTTGCAGCTTTACTGTAAATAAAGCCTTGGATAATGTGATAATACTTCTGAAAAAACAAGAAATATATCATAAGTAAATATAACATATTTCAAACAAAATTTCAATACAAATTAAGTTAATTTTTATAAAAAGTCTATCGTGATGTTGGACCCTTAATGCAGCAGTCGCTTCGCTTAGCTTACGCTGCGCTCAGGATGACAAAGAAATTATTGTCATTTACTATATTTTCCCCGGATATAAACACCTTCGTCCGGGAGTTAATATTCTGTTACGCCCGAGAAACTCACCTGATGAATTTTTTTGTAGAAAATATTGACATTTTCAGTCTTTCGCTGTATAATAAAACTAACAATTTTCATCA
>DEHG01000141.1:0-1723 GCA_002351795.1 Ruminococcaceae bacterium UBA2806
TATTTCCGAAAGAGATGTTCAACTGCTAATTTTTGACCTATACATTTTATTGTACACTACTATTTTCAAAAATTTTCAAAAAATAAACAGGAGTACCGACCAACAGATTACAAGGTCTGGTACTCCTGTTTTGATTTTTTATTCGTATTATAGCAAGAAAAATAACTAATCCTGCGTTATCAATAGATTATTCTTTTGGCTTTAAAATCGAATTTGCCATTATCGCCCTCATAACCGCAGACCCCCATTCTCGGAGAATTGACTACGGGAAGTATACATTCATGTGCTGATTCCTCCTGATGAGCATCAATGCACTCATTGCAGTAAAAGCCATATTCTTCATTCCACATGCAATCTATACAAATCTGCTGTGCGGGCTTTCCGCAGGAAACACACTTATATTCCGGTGCATCGTTCCGGGCAAGCAGCTGAACTGCTGTCCTCTGCTTTTTTCTATAATATGTCCCCATAAAGGTTATTTTCAAATCTGTTGATGAACCAAAGTCATATTCATAAGAAAGTGCTTTGCCAACAGGTATTGATGAGATCTTTGTAGAAAATGACATTTCTTCATAATTCGACCAATAAAACGCACTCATATGACCGCAGCATTCCAGCCAGATATCCCGAAGAAAAGTGTCAAGAGTTTTCAGCGTCGAAGTCATGGAAATATCAGCATAAAGCCAATAGTCTTTCTCGTATGGCGCTTCAATTTTAAGCAGCATACATTCCTGCTTATCCGCTTCTGCGTATTCGTGAGTTGCCAAGTGCTTTTTAGCGGTGCTCTTGGTTATAGATTTACCGCAAAAATAGCAAATTCCTTTAGTTGTAGTTCCTGCCATAATGATCGTTCCTCTCTTTTATATTTATTTTTTTGCTTGTCTGTAAATATCCTCCAGCGTAAGCAGCGTGACTTCACCCTTATTGCTAAGCTCACGAAGTCCGTCTGTAAAGCCGCCTTTTGAAAAAATGTAATAATGGTATCTGCTGCCCTTGCCGAATACAGAAGCATAATGACGCAGCAGTTCCAGTTCATCGACACCGATCTTTTCGTTTTTGTATTTGCAAGAGCCAATGATATACTCACAGCTGTCCGAAGATGCACTAACAATATCTATCTGCACTTCTTTTTTAGCGGCATTGTCTGTACCCCACCACTGTCCGATATCCGAAAGGGTGAAGGGCAGATCATCGGCATAGTACAATAAATAATCTTTGCACATCTGTTCAAAGATGAGTCCCATATAATCAGAAAAATACTTTCTGACCGTATTCGGATAGGTCTTTTCTATTCTGCCGGATATGATCGCATTCATATTTATAGGTACAAACCGATACCAGAAACGGAAAAAGTTATCGCCTATTTGATAAATAGTTTTCTTGGTGCTTTTTTCGGTAAGCGGAGTTTCCTTTTTGACGATGCCAAGATCAAGCAGCACCTTAATATATTTCGCACAGACACCGGTTTCAATTCCCGATTTAGTCGCTATCTCATTGAGCTTTGACGAACCTCCGGCAATGGCACTGATAATTGAATTATATGTTGCAGGCTCCCGAAGCTCCTGTTTCAGCAGATTTTCAGGCTCTTCAAATAGATATGCCGAGCTGTCAAACAGGTTTTCAAGAAGTGCATTGTCAATGCAGTTTTTGACACCAAGCTTATTGATATAGTGGGGAATACCGCCTGTTATCCCATAAAGCAAAGCCTGATCTTCAAGAGACA
>DEHG01000141.1:1826-2106 GCA_002351795.1 Ruminococcaceae bacterium UBA2806
GGGCTTTCATAGCCAAGCACCTGATATTCTATAAAGCTCATGGACGATCCGCACAATATCAGAAACAGTTTGCTTTTGCTCCACACATGGTCAATGATATGCTGCAACCTTGAAGAAACCGAATTGTCTGCTTTGGCAAGATATGGATATTCATCAATAACGAAGATAAGCCTATCATTCTCGGAAAGCCTTGTTATCTCTGAAAAGGCATCATCAAAATCTCTGTATACCGGCGCAGTACTGCTGTCAGCACCGGGATTTTTGAATTCATAGATAGTCC
>DEHG01000141.1:2221-2838 GCA_002351795.1 Ruminococcaceae bacterium UBA2806
TTATCAGAGCCGTTTTGCCGACCCTTCTTTTGCCGTAGATAACGATACATTCAAAGTCGTTTCCGTTATATCGTCTGTCAAGCTTTGAAAGCTCCTTTTCTCTGCAATAGAACATATATCTCCCTCCAAAACAACCGGCGAGCCGCCGGACCCTTAATATGTCCGTTATAATTCACCATATATCTTGAACTGTTACCAACTATGATTTTACATATAATAAATCAACTCATAAGTTAGTATATCATAAGTTTATTATATTATTCTGCTGCTGTCAAGGGAAAGATACAATCAAGACAAAATTACTTTTACAAAGCATTATCATCATTTAGCATGTAGAACCATTTACTGCATGAACTTCTCTCATTAAATAAGACAAATGGCATCGTGCCAGATTTTCCCAGAACATAATTTAGGGAAACGTTATCTTCTTTTTTGAGAGAGGATCAGACAGACTGATTCATCTGTTGAAAGTAATATTACTCTGCAAATATTTGTTTCTTTGCGGAAGCTATCGCTATATTCCATAATTATCCATTTACACCTTTCGTATGAAGAAAGGGTTTAATTCCGTAAAGATCATATGCCATTTTCAGGTATTCGATCTCATATTCACTTGG
>DEHG01000059.1:0-5204 GCA_002351795.1 Ruminococcaceae bacterium UBA2806
ATTCGTACTGTTATCCAGAATATCATTCATTTTGCCGGTCAACTCACAAGACACGCACGCAAGCTGTTTCTTTCTATCAGCAGAAGCAACGCCTGGGCTGATGCTTTTTTGGGGCTCGCGCGCCGTTTTGCACCTTGCTGAATTTCACGGATTCAGGGCAGAAGTATATCAGAACGAACCCAGGTCAATAAAGCTTACCTCGTCCTTTACGCCGTCCTTGCTTGTCATCAGAGCAATCAGCCTGTGTGAATCATAATCGGCTATTACTGTATGAACAAGATTATTATTTCTTATATTAACTACGGGACTGTCCTCGACCTTTTCGCATGTAAGCAGTTCAAGATAACGCGAAAGGGTTATTTTTTCCTTTTCTTCGCAGAAAAGATGGTTGTATTTCTTCCAGCGTACATAATTGCCATTGGAGATAGTCAGCATATCTGAGTTGCCCTTGGCTGCAAAGCTGTTTACTGCACACAGACATTCAGGGTCGTCCCAGGTAAGACCGTCGTGCAGCTCAGTACTGCTGTCGCGTACCAAAGGAGTTCCGTCCTGTTCTGAAACAACCATTTCTACACAGTAAGCGTCCTTGTCATCAGTTACAAAGGCATTTGAGTTGAAGGTGAATTCAGGCGAATGCTCCTCAAGATACTGCGCCGCCTCTTTGGCACTATTGCAGTTTTCCATGACATACCTGAGTGCAAAGCTGTAGCTGCTCCTGCCCTCAGCAACGAAGGAGGAGGCGTGTAAGCTCCCCACGTCGAGCGTGCCAATCATTACGTCGCTGTCGTTTACAGCGGTCAGCACATCAAACATTCCCGGAAAGCTTACCGCGGTAAAGGATTTTTCTCCGTTTTTGAAATGCACAACACAGTGACCGTCGCAGATCTGATTGTTGCTGCCCAGATTCCATTCAAGGTTCCTTGAGGTAATCCTGTGGCCGGTAGCACTTTTGCTGCCGCTTATTGTCATTGTGCTGCACTGGCTTGCACGCAGTGCGTCCGGGAGAAGATTAAACAGAACAACCTCCTCGTAGCTCATCCTGTCGTTTTCCTTGATTCCCCTTTCGCCGTCGGTGATCTCCTGCGCAAAGCCTTCGATCTCCTGCTGATAGTCATCGGAAAGCGAGTTCTTCAGCGTGATCACCCTTTCGCTCAGCGCCGAGTTATCTATATTGGCCCGAAAGGCGGCGCGGATATTCTCAAAAAGATAGTTTTCGATTATTTTCGTATATGTGGGGCATGCCTTTTTTATCGCCTGTGCATACGCCGCTCCGATCTCCTTAGGGGTGCCTTTTTCATAATCAAGAGTTATATCATAGTAGCTTTTCTTTTTTTCTATTTTACAAAGTCCGTCGTCGGAGGTAAAAACCTCAATGGTTTTTTCAGCGGCAGGCTTAACGCTTTCGGGGCTGCGCTTTATGTACCAGCCCTCGGTTTTATTCTCAGCAAGCGTGCTTGGCTTTTTATCCGGGTAAACAAACCCTTCATAGCTTGGCGTGCCGCAGCCTGCAAGGCTGCAAAGTGAAAGTGCGGCGGTTATCAGTGCGGCAGCTCTTAAAGCTTTCTTTTTCATGACTTTTCTCTCCTTTATTACCAACCCTTCTGCAGAAGCCAGTTGTTCAGCAGCTTGTCTCTTGCAGGCAGCTCCTCGTCATTTTCAAGCTTTCCAAGAACGATCTCGCCCTTTATGCTTCCGTCTGCAAGGTAAATCACACGTTCACTCTGCGCTGCAACACGAACGCTGTGGGTCACCATCATTATCCCGGTGCCATCGGCGTTAGCCTTGCGAAGCTCCTTCATAACGTCGCTTGCAGCCCGGGAGTTAAGTGCACCTGTAGGCTCGTCTGCGAAAATGACCTTCGGCTCGTTTATCAGTGCACGGCACAGGCAGGCTCTTTGCAGCTGTCCGCCCGATACCTCATTTATTTCATGATCGGCAATGTCTGATATTGAAAGCCTTTCCATAAGCTCGCCGGCTCTTGCGTTAACGGCGTTTCTGTCCTTTCCGGCACGGTAGCCCGGCAGAACTATATTGTCAAGAATACAAAGCTTCTTCATCATGTACATCTGCTGGAATATAAAGCCCATTTCAAGCAGTCTTAGTGAGGAAAGCTCCTTTTTGTTCATTCTGCCCAGTTCCTTTTCACCGAAAACTACAGAGCCTGAGGTCATCTGATCCATTCCGCTTACCGTATACAGCAATGTGGATTTACCGCTGCCGCTCGGTCCCATTATGGAGATAAACTCTCCATCCTCCATCTCAAAATTTACGTTTGTAAGGACCTCGTTGCTGTATTTATTCATATTATAGGTCTTGCAAAGACCCTGTACAGTTATTATCCTGCTCATTTTAACACCTCCGTTATTCGTTGCTGATACTCCATATAGAAATCTTTCTTATCTGTCCCAGATTCAGCCACTGCGTCAGTACAACAGCAGCCGTAAGTATGCACGGTATTACGCAGACGCTGAATACCCATTCCGGCAGGAACGCAAAGCCCGTTATTCCCAAAGATTCCATTATCATTCCTACGATTGCCTGTCCTGCCGTCTGAAGCAGCAGCTCGCCGAGTATCGCAGCTGCAAGTGCAAGCAGAAGTATTCTGATAATATGAGCCGATTTTATTGAACCATCTGTAAAGCCCAGACTCTTAAGCAAAGCGATTTCGGACTTTTCCTCTGCTATGAATATGCTCGAGTACAGATATGTCATAAGTATCAGGATAAATATTACAAGACCGCCTACACCGTATTCCAGCATTGTGAAAAGCTGATAGTATTCAAGCATAGAACGATGTACATATTCATCCCCGGTAATGGTTTCTTCCTCTCCGAAAAGCTTTGCCAGATCGTTAAAGACCTTTTCTTTTTCCTGACCCTCTGCATCTATTATCAATGCCATGCCACATGGGTAGTCCTTTTGACTGCCCTCAGGCTCATATTCGTTGCTGAGTACAGCTGTAAGTGTGCCTGAGTCTACCATGTCAATAAGACCGGTAACCTTGAACTTTTCGCTCGTGCTTTCCCTTGACATACCGTTCTCTGAGGTTGTGCCAAGTATGATCTCGATCTCATCTCCTATGCCTATACCCAGATTGGATGCGGAATAGCGGCTCAGAGCAGCTTCGTTCTTTTTTACCGGCATAGTTCCGGCGCAGTATGGGAACCGGCTGATATCGCCCTTGCCATAGTATACATTTGTTAAAATATCGTTTTTGTTGAGCTTGGTTATTCCGGAGGTGTTGTAATGGTCAGCATCAACATGTGCCGGGATCCCCGCTTTTTTGATATCTTCGTTTACAAGCTCCCACAGATCCTTGTCCTCAGCCATCATCCGGCTGTTGTATTCACTCAGCTGATCTCTGTTGAACTCGATGAAAAAGTCTATCTGATATTGAAGATAGTATTTAAGAAAGTCTGTGCTTATTACGGAATTCTTTATATTAAACGCAAAAAGAATGACAAGAATTCCGAGAGTGTAGGCTATCAGCAGAAATACATATCGCTTGAAGCGCTTTATTATGTCAGATACCGCAAGATAAAACGGAGTCGGCATAATGCGTGAGCGATGCAGAAGTACTGTTTTGCTCCTGCCGAAGCGCTCGCCGATGTTTTCTCCGCGTATGGCGGAGATCACGGAGATCCTGTTTATTCTGCGCATTACGATAAATGAGAACCCGACTATCAGTAAGATTATAAGAATAACAGAGGCAATGCCCGCAATTATGATCTCCTCTGCAGACGGGAATATGCTGTCAGCAGAAAACACAGAAAGGACATAACGGGACAGCGGATACCCTGCTGCAATACCGATAGCTCCGCCTGCCAGCGCAAAGGCAATGTATTTTGCGGCGAAAAGCCATCTGAAGGCGAATGAATCCACTCCTATAGCCCTCATCATACCTATTTCGCATTCTTCATCCTTAAGAGCTGCTATCATGGTAAAGCGTATCGTCATTATTATTATCAGTATGAAGAACAGGCAAATAAGAGCGAGAAATACCGAAAGGATAAAGCTTAGTATGTATTCGTTGCTGTTCTGCATATCCTGCATCTCTATCTCGATGCTTGAGACCTTGCTGAGCTTGTCGGATAAGTCCATGTATACGCTGTATGATACCTCGTGAAGCTGCAGACCGTACATGTCCGTGGTCCCAAAGAATTCGCCGGATAGATATTCGTAGTCTGCATCGGATATAACATACCATTTGAAAAAACCCAGATAAGGCTGCTTAAAAAAACCGGCCACACGCAGGGGATAGGTGTTTCCCATGTCGGTAGTCAGCTTCATTATATCGCCGACATTTACACCTGCAAGAGTTCTGTAGCTCTGCGGCAGCCACACTGTATTGTTTTCAACACTTATGGGACTGTCATCAATACTGTAGAGCAGATCCCTGTCCTTTGGCAGAACGGTAAGATAATGATTCGAATACTGAAGATCGTTAATAGACTTTTCGTCGACCATTTCAAAATCGATCTGACCAATTTGAGCTCTCTTCATTTCACGTTGGTAATAGCTTTTGACATGAGAATTCTTGTCAAGATTATCCTTGCAGTTCTTTCTTGAATCCTCCTGAGTCGAGCCCTGTGAGTCGCTGAAAATCAGCATGTCGGACATTTTGCAGGCATCCCGGTTCCGTTCGTTGCCGGTTATGTACTCATGAAGTTGTACCGAGCTTACGAATACAAGCATTGCAGCGATCGTGATAAACAGAAACAGCACAAAATTCAGTGCCTTTTTCTGCCTGAGGTCGTTTTTCAGCATTTTAAAAAACATAGCCTTCCTCCTTTGAAAATTTAAATTATACACAAAAACCCACATATTTATATTATATTTTTTGTATGTTCTCATGTCAAGTTATTTTATAAGCAAATATATGAATAAATTTGAATAGCTTATCGCAGAAAGCAGGGTATTTTCTTTTGCAAAATGCGAAAAGGGATAGCCGTTGACGTGTGGGATGTGGTATAATAGTGTAAAACAGAATTCAAGAGGATGTAGAAATGTTAGTTGTAAAAATAATTACCATTATACTGGGATTGGCGTTTTTATTATTTGGATATTTCATCTATTTTCAGAAGAAGTATAATCTTATTAATGGTTTTAGTGAAGATTATAAGACTGGCCGCAAAGATGAAAAATACGCAAAAAGAGTCGGACTGATCGAGTTGATGCTTGGCATAGTTTTACTTACAATCGGT
>DEHG01000059.1:5293-11436 GCA_002351795.1 Ruminococcaceae bacterium UBA2806
GTCTAATGTTTATCAGAACATACTCATTCACAAAATGAATATCCCGACACTGCAATCAGTTTTTTATCTGATAACAGTGCCGGGATTTTTGTATTATTATTGAACTGTTACGCTGCCGCTTGTACTTCCGGTAAACTCGGCGCCAACTGAGAGATTGACTGTGACTGAGTTTATATCATCGGCTGTAATAGTGTCGCTGTAACTTTCGCCGGAGATATTGAGTGTCAGCTTGCCGCCGTTGGAGCTGTCCATGCGTCAGATAAGGAGAGCTTACAGCAGATCCATTATTTCCTCTGTCGTCATATTTATGATATCCCCTTCGCCGCCCACGGCAGTTTCAAGCAGATCGGCTTTTTTCTGCTGCAATATACGGATCTTTTCTTCAATGGTATTTTTAACAATGAGCTTATAGATCTGTACGTTGTTTCTTTGCCCGATGCGGTAAACACGATCGGAAGCCTGGTTTTCTGCCGACAGGTTCCACCATGGATCATAATGAATAACAATATCCGCACCGGTCAGATTCAGACCGGTTCCGCCCGCTTTCAGCGAAATAAGGAACACGCTGACATCGTTTTCGTTAAATTCGTTGACCATTTTCATACGATCCTTGGTTTTGGTTGATCCTGTCAGGGTATAGAAGCTGATACTGTCCTGCATAAGACGATCAGCAATAATATCAAGCATTGAGGTAAACTGTGAAAACAGCAGGATCTTATGTCCTGATTCGATACAGCTTTTGATCAGATCCATACACTGCTCGAGTTTTGCACTCTCGCCGTCATAATTCTCATACAGCAGAGACGGGTCACAGCATATCTGCCGAAGCTTTGTCAGCATGGCGAGTATTTTCAGCTTATCCTTGCTTTCATCCAACTCCTTCAGCTGTCCCTTTACTTTTGCAGCATTGGCAAGATACAGCTTATTCTGCTTTTCGTCAAATTTTATCTCAAGGACAGTTTCTGTTTTGTCCGGCAGCTCCGTCAAGACCTCACTTTTAAGTCTTCTGAGTACGAAGGGGGAGGTAAGCCTTTGCAGTGAGCGGACAGAGGATGTGTCATTCTTTTTTACGATAGGAGTTTCAAAGTTTTTCTTGAAATAGCTGTAGTGGTGAAGATAACCCGGCATAATGAAATCAAAAATACTCCAAAGCTCTGCCAGAGTATTTTCAACCGGTGTACCTGTAAGAGCGAAACGCTGGTCACTGTTTATTGCTTTTACAGCCTTTGCAGATTGGGTATTATGATTTTTAATATTCTGTGCTTCATCGAGAAACTGCACGGAAAAGTGTTTTGTTTCATATTTTGCAATATCCCTCAGGAGAGTTGCATAAGAGGTTATTACAACGTCATAGTTTTCCATTTCTTCAAACTGTTTTGAACGTTCTGCTACGGTTCCGCTTATGCAGACAGAGCTTAGGTCTGAGGAAAAACGCTCTATTTCATTTTGCCAGTTGAGTGTAAGAGAGGATGGGCAAATTACTAAAAACTGTTTATGCTCTCCCGACTGGCAGGTATTCTTTATACTTTGCATGACGGCTATCGCCTGTATAGTTTTGCCAAGACCCATATCATCCGCTAAAATGCCGCCCATATTGTACATACCTAGAGTTTTCATCCAACGGAATCCATATTTCTGATAATCGCGCATAGTCGTATCCAATCTGTCGGACAGGGTAAACGCATCCTCATCACGCAGCATATTGTCATAATCTTTGGCACAGCGCCGGAATTCGCTGCTTCGTTTCAGACGTATATGCTCTTCATCCGCCCGCAAGCTGTTCAGGTAAAGCATCCGATACATAGGTACAGTAATATGTTCCTTCAGAAATTCTTTGTCTGAAATATTCAGTTCCTTTTTGAACATGTCAAGATCCTTTATGCTGTCATCTACAATAGAAAATGAACCATCCCTGAAACGATGATACTTTTTTCCTTGACGGTAAGCGTCGAGTATTTCCAGCAGCTCCTCCGCACTGTATCCCGAGGCTTCAATATTCAGCTCCAGCAGTCCGCCGGAGGGTTTCACGCCTACGCTGGCGGTTACGGAAGGACGCATATTGATCTTCTTGAAGCGGTCGCTGACATACAGCTCCATGTACTTGCCAAGTACGCTCATTCCCTCACCGATAAGTGCAAAAGCGGCATCATCCGTATGTATCTGAAAAGGGTGGACGGTATCTTTTTCAAATCTGTCAAAATAGCGGCAGACCATCGAAAGAGCAGTTTCCTCGCCATAAGGGTCTATACTGTCTGATTTATTTCCGGAGCTATGCAGGGCTGGATAAATTTTATCACCATAAGAAAACATGAGCGCTGCACAGATAACTCCTTCATCATCAATATCAATATACAGCTGTGAGACAAGAGACGGCGGAACGAGTGCATCGTCAACAGCAGTAGTATCTATATCAAAACAACCCTCGATCTGCCTGAGTACCGTGTTATAAAATGCGGGAATATGATTCTTGGATATTATTATGCAATTATTTTCATTCAGGATATTTGCGATCGGTTCAACTGTCCTTGTAAATTCATTATCAGCACAGGCAATGATCTGTTCCCTTTCAAGCATAAAATAACCCTTGTCGTAGCTCCCCAGAAACAGCGGGAAATCCTGTGCTGCAAACTTCATCTTTCCACTTTTGGTGGTTGTCAGTACAGCCCTTAGCGAAGGATTCTGATTTTCGATCCGATACTCCTTATCATTGATCATAAGTGATCTGTTCTTATACATTTCAAGGAATCTCTCAAGATATTTTCCTCTTAGACGGAATTCCTTTTCTTTATGAAAATTGCTGTAATAGTTATATTTTGTGTCCTGATAAATATCATATGCAAGTTCTATAAGGCGGCGGCTTTCAGGATCAATATCGTTATACCTGTGTCTCCATTCAAAAAACTTGCCGTACTTTCGTGTACTCTGGTATTTGAAATCATCTTTAAGCTTTTTTATATCTCCGACCGAGTATTTGCGCTCTCTTCCGATCTTCAGGCGAAAAAACAAGTCATTTCCACTTAGCCATAGCTCTGGCTCAACGCTGACAGGAGCTTCATCCTCAGCTTTACGGTTCAGAGAATACTCCTCTATAAGCTTCGGAAGATAGTTTGAGCTTTTGTCAGAAATCTGATCATCGTAAATGGTTTCAAGATAGATAAGTACCGCATAAATGTGTTTGCAGTAGCCATAATCATACGGGCAGGTACACTTAGCAGACGTAATGTTTCCATTTTTCTCGATTTTTATATCCACTTCATATTTACGATAGCTCCCTTTGACATAAGCAATGTAATGCCCGTTTTCTGATTTTGTTACAGCTTTTATGCGTGATTCCTTGTAATATGTTTTGCCTCGTGAGGCGATTTGACTGCTGAAGTGGTAACGGAAATTATTTATGTTCATTTATTTTCCCTCTTCTTTCATGCTATTCAGAAATAATATACTTACTAAGTATAACACATTTATAAAGCGAAAAGCAATCAGCTGTTTTTTGGCTTCATTTTCTGGTTCATCAGCTACATCATTTGTATCGTTATCATTATTGGTGTTATCAGCAGAGTTCCCGCCGCTATTTGAATCGCCGTTTGATGAATCATCAGGATAGTTATATGCAGCGATCATTTCATTAATCTCTGCTAAAATATTTTCATCCAGACGCTTGCGGAATTCAACAAGCAGTGAAGGAGCAAACGGAGCTTTATACTCATATCCCGGAAGCCCGATAAAGTACTGATAATATGGATTTTCTTTTATCTGTTCAACAAGTTCACGGTCTGAATATCCGTATTCTTTCTGAATCAAAAGCGAACCTAAAGCTGTCTGCAAGGGCTTTGCAGGCATTCCAACTTCACTCGGAAACAGTCCTGCATAGCGATCTTCTATTTCGTCCCACGGTATCATTGCCGCTTTCTTTACCCATCTGTTTTCAGAACTCATTTCCATTCCCAATGGCTGATTGAAGTCACTCAGACTATATTGATGATTTCTGTCAAATCTGTACATCTGTGATTCCCCTCTAAGTGCAAGCTTTTCCTTAGTTTCTGCATTTTTCCTTGCACTTATTATACCATTTTTTATCTTAAAACTCCATTGTTTTTCATTATTTCAAGTAATTTTGGAAAGAAAAAGCAGACACTAAATAATGAGCATTTCAGTAAAATTGACTTTCGCATAGTACGCAGACCCAGAAGTATCAAAGCTGTTTCAGATAATGCTATCAACTGGGAAAAAGAAATAGATCATCGCAAATCCTCTGTAAGATGTAAAGTTGAACATGCCTTTCATTACATCAAGGTTCGTTTCAAATTTACAAAAGTTCGATATCGTGGTATTGCAAAAAATCTTCATAAGCTGAATGTCCTGTTTGCTTGTACAAATTTGCTGATGTACGCTTATGCGAAAAAACATTCTGTACAAACGGTGGGATAAGTGCACCCTTTTGAGGGAAAGAACCCTCAAAAATGGTTTGTAAATGCTGTTTTTGCTCTGTTTTGTATGGATTTAGTGATAAAAATTAGCGTTATAGTGATTTGAATTAGGAATACATTGATTTATTCAGTGTTTCCTTAAGGAAGAACTAAAACAACACCTCCGAGCCGTTATGGTTCAGAGGTGTTTTTGTCGTTATGGGGAATTTATTACTTGTCCAACGCTGTTTGATATCCATTTCCTATTGAGAAAAATTACAAGCAAATTTAAAGGCGGGATTGACAAGATTGAAAACTCGTGATATACTAACACTGTTAGTATATCACGTTCGCGAGAAGGTGAGAGTGGATTTATGTCATGGAAAACGACGGATACAAAAGAAAAATTGCTTGATGCTGCCAGAGCAGAATTTTCTCGATATGGATACGCTGATGCCTCATTGCGCCGAATTGCCGCCACGGTTGGAATTGCCGCACCAAGTGTATATAACCATTTTTCCAGCAAAGCTGAGATGTTTTCCGCATTGGTAGATCCGGTAATCCACAAAGTGTTGGAGACGTTCCATGCTACGGATGAGCAGAAACAGAATGCATTGAATCAGCACGAGACAGATCGCGCTTTTGAAAAAGATAACACAATGCACCCGATCCTAAACTTTGTATTTGAGAACTTAGAGGATGTAAAGCTTCTCCTTTTTTGCTCCCAAGGCACAAAATACGAAAACATATTGGACAAGGCAGCAAAAATGGAGTCAGACGCTACTTGGCGAATGATGGAAGAAGCCGGATATCCGCCTATGTCAGAACAGGATAAAGAAACGCTTTTTCTCCTGATGCGGCACCAGTATCAGACCTATGCGGAGGCTATACGACTGGACTTTTCAAAGGAACGGACAGCAGCATATTGGAAAGCGATCCGTGATTTCTATGATGCCGGATGGCATAAATTCTTGAACTCCTGAAAAACGGATATGCTGACATGAATATATTATCGGTGGAGCAATTGCGCCGGCATGCATTGACTTGGCCGAGTGTATCATTCTATAAAATCAAACATGTTTGGAGGAATCATGAAATGAAAAAGTCCAAGAAAATTATGCTGATTATTGGCATTGTTTTGCTCTTAGGAGCCGCTGCCATTCTTGCGAATCATATCTTAATGAAGGTGTCTGATAAGGAAGTTCCTTCGTTCAAAGTGGAATTAGTGGTGGACACAAAAGGTACATATAAGGTTTTTTATTCAGGCTATATTAATGGCATCCGTTCCTGTTCCGGAGCACAGGCTGATCTTGACGGGAATGAGCTTGAACCGGGGCGTGTCCTGGAATTTGAACTAACTTCATATCTCTTTGATGCGGATGCAGACCTTTCAAAATTTTCAATAGACTTCTCTCCCTTTGACAACGAAAGTCAGTATGAATTGGGGCGAACCAACGAGGTGGCGTTCCCAGTGGAATACGGACAGACCTACCGCATCCATCTTGTGCAGGACGAAACCGGATATCATGCCATTCCCGAATGGATGGACGCAGAGTAACATCTCGCTTCATTCTTCGAGGGCCTGTCCGGACTGCTGATCACCTTCGACGAAAGCTACGTCCACAGACTGTTAAGCCTGATCACGATCTTCGATGACAAGGTGGTATTTGCCTTCAAGGACGGGAAGGAAGTCACGATAAAAGAATAAGGCCACAGATAGGGTAGACCGAGGGACAC
>DEHG01000052.1 GCA_002351795.1 Ruminococcaceae bacterium UBA2806
GGCGAACGGCTTTTTTTATCACTGTCATAATATGGCATAATGACAATAAAATTCTAAAAGGGTTGAATTTAATAATTGTCTATGCTACAATACAAGTATATTATTACTTTTGTCCGTCTTTTCGGACCCTGAATAAGGAGATTTTTTATACATGGAAAAAGATTATAAATTTAAAGTTAACCTCGGCGGCATGATAGATATACTGTCAAATCACCTGTACAGCTCCCCCGATGTTTTCGTGCGTGAGCTGCTCCAGAACGGTACGGACGCTATAAGCGCAAGAATTGCTCAGGATAAGGATTACCGTGAAGAAGACGCTAAGGTTGAGATCGAGGTAGAGGAAGGTAAACAAATTATCTTTCGTGACAACGGAACAGGTCTTAATGAGGACGAAATACACCGTTTTCTCTCCGTGATAGGTCAATCCTCAAAATACGATATCGAAAACAATATGGCAAACGGTGATTATATCGGACGCTTCGGCATAGGTCTGCTTTCCTGCTTTATGGTAACGGATCACATCTGCGTCCGTACACGTTCATATAAATGCCCCGATACAGTTCTTGAATGGAAGGGCATGGCAGACGGTACATATACTATCGAAACCATAGAAAGCGATATGCCTGTCGGAACGGAAATAATTATCGAAAACAATAAAACGGATAAGGATGACTCTGTTGACGAGTATTATAACTGTGATAATATATCAAATATTATATATTATTACGGACTATTTCTCAAATATCCTGTATATACAGTAAGCGGAGAGGAAAAAACAAGGCTCAACCTTAAATTCGATTTTGACGCCGATAAGGATAAAAAGCTCTGCATGACCCTCGGAAAGACTTTTCTCGGTGAGGATTTCCTTGACTGCTTTACACTGCGCTCACCCACGGGACTTTTCAGCGGTATTGCATATGTACTCCCCTATCCCGTATCCGCCAATGTCCATAATATGCACAGGATCTATCTTAAAAATATGCTGCTTACCGAAAACGGACAGAAGCTGCTCCCGGAATGGGCTTTCTTTATCCGCTGCATAATCAATACGAATAATCTCAAGCCCACCTCATCCCGTGAGGATTTTTACGAGGATGAAGCTCTCGACAGGGCAAGAAATGAATTAGGCGATATCATTGCAGATTATTTTGAAGACCTTGATATTCATAACAAGGAGCTTCTTTATAAGATAGTAAGCATACATAATCTTGCAGTCAAATCTGTAATTTCCTCCGGCGATTCAATGGATGACCTCCTTTTGCCCTATATAATTTTCCATACATCCCTGGGTGATCTCACGGGCAAGGATATACTTGATTTCGGTTCGACAGCATTCTATACAATTGATGAAAACCAGTTCAGACAGCTTGCCCCGCTTTATGTACAGCGCAGTCAGCTTCTGATAAATGCTGGTTATGTATATGAGGACGCTATTATAACAAAGCTTTCGGAAATGAGCAGGAAAACCGATATAATCAAGCTTACTGATTCAGACATAGACTTCATGCTTGATGACAGTGAATTTGACGGCGATCCCGCCGCTGACAAGCTTCTCAGGACAGCATCAAAGATACTCAGAAAATACGACTGCAAACCGGCGCTGAAGGAATTCCGTCCGTTTGAGATACCCACACTTTATACGATCAATGAAAAGGCGTACAAGGCAAGGCAGATAAAACGCTCAAAGCAGAATGCAAACAATATTTTTATGGGTATGCTGAATTCATTTGAAAGCGAGATATCCTCAAATGCTGTTGCCTGCCTTTATCTGAATACAAACAATCTTATCATACGCAAGCTTATTGATATGGATGATGAAGAAAAGCTTTCATGTTATATAGAGATACTTTATGTTCAGTCTTTGCTTTCGGGACATTTTCCGCTTCTGAATAACGAAATGAAGATACTTAATGAAAACCTTTACAATCTTATGTCATTTACTTAATATGGAAGGTGATAATTTATAATGCTATATCAGGATTATGCAGAAATTTTTGAGGATCTTGCTCACGGCGAGCCTAAATGCAGGGGTATCCGCTTTGCTATAGACAAAGCTCTTGAACGTCAGGATTTTGAAAATGCGCTGATCCTCTATTTCGACTATGTTGAAGAGGATTACTTTTACGGCGACGGTTTTCAGGCAGCTATACTTTTTCCTGAATATGTGTCATGCTTTGACAGTCACCCGGAATTGCATGAAAAATACAGCTACAATTTTATGTGGGCATTCAAATGGGCATTGTCATGTTTTGAGAGTTTTTATCAGATACCGCTTAGTCAGATAACCGATATGTACCGTCAGTACAGTGAGTACTGCGAAAAGCTTAACTATAATAAGAGATCATATTACCGCAAGCTATGGTGTATGATGAGCAATTACGGACTTAAAAGCCTGCCGGTCTGTTCAAGCATTGAACAGGCTCACAGACTTATGATGCACTGTCCGCTTGATGATCTGAGCGAGGTAAAAGCAGGCGAGGCAGATGATCTGTCCTCCTATTATCTTGACATTGAAAAGGATATTGACAAGGCTCTGAAAGCTGCCGAGCCTATACTTTCAGGCAAAGTAAGCTGCAGTACCGTACCTCATTATACATACAGTAATTTTGCGATGTGGTATTTTGAGCATAATGATCCGGAAAAAGCAGAAAATTATGCAAAAAAATCCCTCAGATTAATTATGCGTGATTTTGTCGCCGATAATTCTCTTATGGAGCATAAGGGAAAAATACTCATGATACTTGCCTATACCGATCTGCCCGAAGCGCTGAAATTTTTCCGCAGACAGATAAAGCCGTGCAGTGCCAATGAATGTGGCTGGGATAATTTTCATTTTTTCAGGGGCGCATATCATCTTATGCATTGCCTTGAAAAAATCGGTGAGCAGACAGTCAGAATTCTTTTCCCCGATACCAATGACCCGATATATAACGAGAGTAATAATTATTCAACTGCTGTTTTGAAGAAATATTATTTTGACAAGGCAAAATTCATTGCCGACCGATTTGATGAAAGGGACGGCAATCACCATTTCAATTATCTGCTGAATAAAAAATACAATTATTAAATCTTTTAATATGAAAGGATGATATTATGTACATTGAAGAGTATGAAGAACAGTTTTTTGAAGGTCTTGAAAGAGGAGAGGCAAAAGCCAAGGGTATAAAAAAAGCCCTTGACCATGCCCTTGAACAGCAGGATGTTGATGCGGCTTTACAGCTTTATTATCTGTTCATGAATGAAGATGTAATGCACGGAAATTCATATCAGGCAATTATTCTCTTTCCCGAATATGTTGCTTATTTTGAAGATCACCCCGACAAGCATGATGAATACAATCATGACGTAATGTGGACATACAAATGGATAATTGCAAATGTACTTGACTTTCCGCAGATACCGCTTTCTCAGATAGAAAGCCTTTATGAACAATACAAAGATTTCTGCAAAAAATTCAATTACAATCTGCGTACATATTACGGCAATATATGTTTCCTTATACAGGTGCATCTTGGTAAGGACGGTGTATTCTGCGGGATGACAGCAAAACAGGCACACAGCGAAATGATGAAAATTCCCCGTGATAATCTCAGCGACTGCGTTGCCTGCGAAACCTCCTCCGAGGTCAGCTATCTTATAAACAATGATGAACCCGAGGAAAAAATAATCAAAAAAGCAAAGGGTCTTATAGAGGGCAAGCTTACCTGTGCCGAACAGCCCCACTGTGCTCTTGCAAATATTGCTGAATACTATCTTGAGCATGGCGACCTTACAAACGCCACTAAATTCGCAGAAAAAGCATATCATCTTATAAACAGGGATTACGCCAATGAAGATAATCTTAATGTCAAAAAATCTATCTGCATGACAGTCTTTTCTCATTCCAACCCCAACAAGGCTATCAAGATACTCAAAAACGTCATGCGCTTTGTTCCCGAAAATTCCAATTACAATGATCTTTTTGAAATATACAGGAGTACCTATTACTTCATGTACAAGCTTGAAGAAAGGGGTGCTACCCATATCCGTCTGCGTCTTCCCTTCCGTGATGAGGATATCATTACCGAGGATAATGTATATGAGATCACTGCACTTAAAGAATATTTCTACAATAAGGCAAAGGAATTAGCTGTCAGATTTGATGAAAGAAACGGCAACAGTCTTTTTATGGAGCGTCTTGATAAAATTAATATTGTTGACGAGGAAAACTTCTCCTACAGTCAGGAAATGCCCGATTATCCCCTTCTTACATACATCAGAGAAAATCTTGACGACGGTTTCCTTCCCGAGAATTTCAGTCTCCCCTGTCCTGATCTTGATGATGACAAAGAACCTTTTGCGGACGGCGCACTTGACGGCATTATGCTCATTCATCAGCGCAATGATCCTCAGGAGCTTGGAGAGCTTGAAGGCATTATACGGCGTGCAGCTGACGGGGATGATATATGTGTAATTGACTCTGAAAAGTATTTTGAAGAAACCGGCAACAGAATGATACTCCTTATTGATGCAGTTCAGGATTTTATTATTGAAAATCAAAAGGATCTCAATGCACAGAATATGTTCGGTTTCGGCGTTGATCTTGCCGTAGGCTCAAATAATAAGGAAGCTGTAAAACTTGGTCTGAGCATACTTGCCCTTTTCGGAGATTTCAATGAAAAGCTTACGGAGGCTATACTTGAGCTTGCCGCCTGCAATGAATTTACTCTGTTTGCAATGTGGGCAGTCGCAGAAGTCGAAAACAAAAACGAGCTTACATTTGAAATGGCAAAGCATGCTGACGGCTGGGGCAGGATCCTCACTGTGCATTATCTCGAACCCGAAACAGACGAGATAAAACAATGGCTTCTTAAAGAGGGAATCAAGAACACCGTATATCCCGGATATTCGGCTATTACCTGTTTCGAAAAGGCTGACGTCATGACCCTGCTTGAAAACGGTCTTAATGACGACAATTTTACAGATGTCGAATACATTATTACCTTCCTTATCCTTGACGGTCCTACGATCGGTATTAAGGCGTTTGCAGAGGATGAAGAACGAATCATGGATATGTTCATTACTGCCGCCGAAAACAGAGAGCTTGACGAATTCCAGACAAGAGGCTTACAGCTTATACTTGAAAATTACGAAAACGAAAATATCTGCAATCGTATAATAAATATGGGTATTGAACCCCTTGAAGAGGAATCTGACAATTCCGAAGACAGCGAATAAAAAAAATTCACGGCTGAATCGTGTTTCCACTTTCAGCCGTGAATTTTTCATATCATTCGATCATATAAGTATTAATGTGTGCCATGCATTTTCTGCAAGGTACATTTTTTTATTTTATTACATCTATACCCATATACGGACGGAGAACCTCCGGAACTGTTACGCTGCCGTCTGCATTCTGATACTGCTCAACGATTGCCGGAATTACACGGCTCGTTGCAAGACCTGATGCATTGAGGGTATGTGCAAAATGCATTTTCTTATCCTCGCCTCTGTAACGGATGTTGCCTCTCCTTGCCTGATAATCCCTTGCATTTGATGCAGAGCTTACCTCCTTGTAGATCTCCATTGACGGGATCCATACCTCGATATCATAAGTCCTTGCCATTGAGAAGGAACAGTCGCCTGCTGCAAGCTTGCTGAGTCTGTAATGGAGTCCAAGCTCCTGAACAAGTCTTTCAGCCTTTTCTACAAGCTCCTTGAATGCGATATCGGACTTATCATCCTCGGTATACTGAACCATTTCAACCTTATTGAACTGGTGTCCTCTTATCATACCTCTTTCTTCGCTTCTGTAGCTTCCTGCTTCACGGCGGTAGCATGGTGTATATGCTATGTACTTTCTCGGAAGTTCATCCTTTGACATTATTTCATCTCTGTGAAGATTTACAAGCGCTGTCTCTGCTGTGGGGAGCATGAATTTTTCATCGCTGCTTGTGGGGTTCTGTATCCAGTAAACCTCATCCCTGAACTTCGGGAACTGTCCTGCAACATAGCCGCACTGATAACCAAGCATATGCGGGGGAAGAATGAATTCAAATCCGTCCTTTATATGCTCATTGATAAAGAAGTTGAGCAGCGCCCATTCAAGTCTTGCGCCCCAGCCCCTGTAAAGCCAGCTTCCTGCGCCTGCGATCTTTGCACCCCTCTGATAATCAATAAGACCAAGGCTTTCGCACAGCTCTACATGATTTTTCATCGGGAAATCAAACTGCGGCTTCTCACCGAAAAATCGTACAGGCTCGTTCTGTTCCTTGCCGCCTGCTGCAACGTCCTCATCGGGGAGGTTCGGAAGTGAAAGAAGAAGATCCTTCTGCTTTTCATCAAGCTCTGCAACCTTTGCATCGCCTTCCTTGATCTGTGCGACAAGCTCCTTCATCTTTGCCATGATCTCGCTTGCGTCTCCGCCGGCTTTTTTGATCTGCGGTATCTGCTTGCTTGCTGCATTCTGTTCAGCCTTCATTGCTTCTACCTTGCCGAGCTGAGCACGCTTTTCTGCGTCAACCTCACGGATAGCGTCAACAACGCTGTCAAGATCCATTTCTCTCTTTTTGATCCTTGCCTTTACCTCATCGGGATTGTCTCTGATAAGTTTAATGTCTATCATTTCTTATTACTCCTTTTAAAAAAACTTTTATATTCATCCTACCATATCGGCGGATTGTATACCTTCATCAAATGTACCATGAACTTCAATACTGTGTCCCCAGAACATATCATCATCAGTGTAATATACAATATAGCTTCCTTCTGCGTCAACAGATATTTCGCTCAATTCTATACGCTCTGCAAAATCTTCTTCGGTTATTTCCTGCATTTCTTCATCTTCTTCAAGGGAGTCTTCAAGCCAGTCATTTGCAAGATCTGTAAGCGCTTCAGCAGAAAATTCACGTATATCCTTATCACGTTTATCAAGCTCTGAAATAAACCTCTTCATATTTTCATGAGCTGTTTTCCATGTTTCAGGATCGTCCTTATCAACTTCAAGATACAGAATAATTCTCTTTCCGTCTCTCTCAATACTTCCCTCAAACATTTCAAGGTCTTTTTCAAGAGTAAACTCTCCAAGGTCATCATCAGCTATAGTTACTTTTTTTCTGTATTCATTCAGAACAGACAACAGTCTTTCATCTGTTACATTTTCTTCAATAACCTTTTCAAGACAGAACATATTGTTATATCCATTTCTTGGTCTTGCTTTTGATCTTCTTGCAAGTATCCTGTAAATAGTACCCTTTTTGAACCGCTTGAAAAATGCGCCTGTTTTAAGTTCTTCCTCTGTTGTCTCCCATACGATTTTTCCTTCCATGGGATCAAAGGAATCCGACTGAACATCAATTGACGCTAAAATACTCATCTGTGCAGTCTTCCCAACAGCCGCACCGCTGTAATCGTTTGTGACTACTTTATATTCAAGTATTTCATCCTCAAACATATCATTCTTTGCTTTATCAAGCTTTTTAGGCACATAGTTTTCTTCATCGTAAAAATCCACTGTTTAGACCCCCTTTTTTATATTCTGCTTTTAATCTTAGTTATTGTCAAAGTACTTTGCAAGCTCTCCAAGATCCTCTTCACTGTAAAATTCAATTTCAAGTATTCCGCTTGTTCCGTCCTTAGCATTTCTGACCTTGACCTTGCGGCTGAGATGCTCGTTCAATGCAAGCTCCACCTCATCGAAAAATGAATTTCTGCTGTGTACGGGAGGTGCAGACTTTTTCTTCTGCTCCTTAACTTTTTTTGCAAATTTTTCAATATCCCTGACAGTAAGATCATTTTTAACTATAGCTTCGGCAGTTTCCAGCAGTGTCTGTTCATCCTCAATGGCAAGCAATGCTCTTGCATGACCGGAGGATATATTCCCGTTTTTTACCATTTCCAGAACTGTTTCAGGCAGCTTCAGCAGTCTGAGCGCATTTGCTATAACAGGTCTGCTCTTGCCCACCGATTTTGAAATTTCTTCCTGAGTAAGCCCGTATTCTTCGGATAATGTTCTGTAGCCCATTGCTTCTTCAATAGGGTTCAGATTTTCTCTTTGCAGATTTTCTATCATTGAGATCTGCATCATTTCCGAATCGCTCATCTCACGGATAACAACTGGTATTTCCGTTACCCCTGCCATACGGCTCGCTCTCCATCTGCGCTCGCCTGCAACTAACTGATAACCTCCGTCAGGCAGCGGACGTACAAGCAGCGGCTGCAATATTCCATGCTGAGCTATTGAGTCTGCAAGCTCTCTGAGTGCTTCTTCGTCAAAATCAGTTCTCGGCTGATTTCTGTTCGGCTCTATTTCACCGATATTAAGAGTGACCGCTCCGCCTGCATCCTCTGTTTCATTTTCCATAAATATAAGATCAAGACCCTTACCAAGTCCGCCTCTTTTTGCCGCCATCTTTCTCCCCCTTTATAATTTAACTGTGTGCTATCAGATATTCTGCAAGCTCCATATAAGCTGCGCTGCCCTTGCTGCTTTTGTCAAAGTACATTATAGGCATACCAAAGCTCGGTGCTTCCGAAAGCCTTACCCCCCTCGGTATCACCACAGGAAATACCTTTCTCGGGAAGAATTTCTTTACCTCCTGCACAACCTGCTGAGTAAGATTAAGTCTTCCGTCATACATTGTCAGGAGAACGCCCTCAACATCAAGATAACTGTTGAATCTTCTCTTAACTATCCTTACGCTGTTCATAAGCTGTGAAAGACCCTCAAGCGCATAGTATTCGGGCTGTATCGGCACAAGTATCGTATTGGCAGCGCAAAGAGCATTTGTTGTTATCAGTCCGAGAGACGGAGGGCAGTCAATGAAGATAAAGTCATAATCCGCCTTTACCAGTGCAAGAGAGTTTTTCAGTCTTGATTCTCTTTTTTCGATATCTGCAAGCTGGATATCCGCAGCTGCAAGCTCAATACTTGACGGAATTATATCAAGATTTTCGTATTCAGTTTTAAGTATTGCCTCTTTTGCCTTAACGCCCTCGATAAGTATATCATATGATGAAAATTTGATCTGTCTCTTATCAATGCCTACTCCGCTTGTTGCATTGCCCTGCGGGTCAACATCTACCAGCAGACATTTCTTACCTTTCTTTCCTATACCGGCGCTTACATTAACGGCTGTTGTTGTTTTACCGACGCCGCCCTTCTGATTTGTTACTGCTATAATTTTTCCCATTCATTATTCCTCCTGTCTGAGGTTTTTCTTATCCCTTTCGGACAAAATTGTTTCATGTGAAACATTTTTCAAAGTCTCTGCAAAACATTGTTTCATATGAAACAATCCGTATCCGAATACTATTATAGCAAATTTATAATGATATTTAAATAGTCTGCAATAATTTTTTTTATTTTTTTAAATCAAGATAAGTTTTTCATCGTTATGATTTATAGAAGTATCATCTTCAAAGAATGAAGGTATAAATATTAAAAGTAAAAATAAATTAACTGAAAGACTAAAATCAATGACCGGATCGCAGATTTACGACCCGGTCATTGATTTATGTTTTGGAATTTGGATTTCTCTTATACTCTATGCTGTTTTTTCCTCGCTGACATTACGGCTTTTAGGGATCCTTATTGTGTATTCGATAAAATTGTCGGTTTCCTTGCTGCATGAATATGCCTCGATCCCTATTGCCCTTATCGTATCAGCAGCTTTTTTGATCGTATTTTCAAGTATCTTGATATCCTTTATTATAAGAGTGGTTTTTTGATTTTTGGCTGTATCATCTTTGGTTTCACCCAGAACAGAGTCTATGTAGTTTCCTGTCTGGGTCACATTCAGACCTTTTGAAATTATTTCGCTGAGTACCATCTTTCTTTTGATAACATCGTCAATTCTCAACAGTGCTTTTGCATGTCTTTCAGTAAGCTTATATTTTATCATTACATCCTTTTCCTCATCTGTAAACTCCAGCATTTTTATAATATTTGTAACATCCGCCTGTCTGATGCCCAGTCGTCTTGAAACGTCAAAACGTGAAAGGTTGTACGTCTTCATAAGTTTTTCAATACCCTCAGCAAGCTCAAAGCAGTTCATGTCGCTTCTCTGAATATTCTCTGCAAGAGAATACTGATCCGCCTGCTTATCGCTGCAATTTACAACAATACACGGTACTTTTCTGCTGCCGCACATTGCTGCTGCCCTTAACCGTCTTTCTCCTGCAACAAGCTCATATTCGCCGGTGTTCAGCTTTCTGACTGTAATCGGCTGAAGAATACCGTTTACTCTGATACTCTGCGCCAGATCTTTCATTTCACTCGGCGAAAAGATCTTTCTTGACTGCATACGGCAGGATTTGATTCTGATGATCGGGATATCATGTATCTTCTTATCATTTCCGATATTGAACAGCACAGCCGTCACTCCCTTCGTACAATTATTATATCACCCTCTGTTTATAATAATTGTCTAAGCCTGTCAGCAGAATGTATTTTTGTATACATATTATTTTGTGACTGATTCATTCAGGTTTTCAACATAGTTTCACCTGAATGTTAAAAGTTTGGTTGTCATATTCAAAATAAAAAAAATTATAAAAATATGTGTATTTATCGGACTTTTTAATAAACACACCTGCTTAAACCTGAATAATAAAAATCAAGTTTTCAACATCACAGAATTAAAAAGTTGAAAACTTTTTCGTTTTTTCAACCATTTCTGAATCCGTGAAATTCGATTTTAAATATGCATTTATATCGCATCAGAATGACGTTTATTTGAACAAAATTATCACCCAATAGGTGCAATTTGTATTAGCATCCCGTAAAAAATCTTTGCTGCCTTGCGGCAGCAGTCAGATTTAATGATGACCGTTACAAGGGGACGCCCTCTTT
>DEHG01000111.1:0-1236 GCA_002351795.1 Ruminococcaceae bacterium UBA2806
TCCCACTCTATTGTAGCGCAAGGCTTGGGAGTGAGATCATAAAGAACACGGTTAACGTTTTCAACCTCAGTCGTTATGCGCTTTGTTATGTGCTGAAGCAGAGCAAAGGGAACATCCTCTACAGTTGCAGTCATGGCGTCGGTCGTATTAACGGCACGGATTATAACAGGATATGCAAATGTGCGCTTGCCGTCCTTAACGCCAACTGATCTGAAATCGGGAACAGCTGTAAAATACTGCCACACCTTGCCTTCAAGACCGTTTTTAGCAAATTCCTCTCTGAGAATAGCATCTGATTCTCTTACAGCCTCAAGTCTGTCACGGGTGATAGCGCCAAGACAGCGGACACCAAGTCCGGGACCGGGGAATGGCTGACGATAAACCATATTGTCAGGCAGACCAAGTGCCTTGCCGACTACTCTTACTTCATCCTTAAAAAGCAGCTTAACGGGTTCTACAAGTTCAAACTGGAGATCTTCGGGAAGACCGCCAACGTTATGATGAGCTTTTATGCCGTCGCTTTCAAGGATATCGGGATATATAGTACCCTGGGCAAGAAATTCAATTCCGTCAAGCTTTCGTGCTTCTTCCTCAAAAACTCTGATAAATTCTGCGCCGATGATCTTTCTCTTTTTTTCCGGTTCTGCAACTCCTGCAAGCTTATCGAGGAAACGATCAACTGCATCAACATAGACGAGATTAGCATTCATCTGATTTTTAAATACTTCAACTACCTGTTCCGGTTCTCCTTTTCTGAGAAGACCGTGATTTACATGTACGCATACAAGCTGCTGACCCACAGCCTTTATTAAAAGTGCTGCGACAACTGAGCTGTCAACTCCACCAGAAAGCGCCAAAAGCACTTTTTTATCACCGATCTGTTCTCTGAGTTCTTTTACCTGTTCTTCAATAAAAGCTTCGGCAAGTTCTGTTGTGGTTATTCTTTCCATAGTTTCCGGTCTGACATTTCCCTGCATAATTAGCCTCCTGATTATTTTGTTTTTCGGAAACACTGAATAAGCATGATTTTGAAGTCCGGAGCAATCCGGAACCGGCTATATGCGGAGCTTTGAGTATTTCCAGCCGGTTTGGTCAGTGATTCTGTCAAATATCTGCGTTCACTATACTTCAAATGTTGCTGAGTGTTTTCCTGACAATGTATTACAGTTTTCCTGCCCCTAAATTATATCAATTCTTCCCCTAAAAGTCAACCGGCGAGCCGCCAGCGTGACGCTG
>DEHG01000111.1:1517-7805 GCA_002351795.1 Ruminococcaceae bacterium UBA2806
TGCCGGATTCCAAAGGCAGCGCCCATGGTCGCTTGCGGCAGCAAGCGAAACAAGCCTCAAAATCCCTCGGCAAGGGGTGACAGCCGTGACACTCTCTATATATAAGCCCCCTTTAGGGCTTTTTTTATAAAAAATACTATATAGAAGACTTTAGCAGATGACCTCTTCGACCTCGTACCTTTGGTTTATATCAGCAAAATATTCTTTTGGATCATACGTCATTCTTTGCTGTTTCCCGTAATGATATAAGGCTTTTTTCGTGACGAGCGACCTTCGTATCTCAGAAACATTAATTTACGATTACAGCTGCTATGGACAAATCGTAACAGTAGTGATATAATATTGTCATAGCTTCTGAATCTGTACAAGCATATTCCATTCACATTCCGATTATCTTCATTGCCCGGACAGGTTTTCAGAAGTTTCCTGTATTATGATATAACCATTCTGGAGGTCATCATGAAAAAAGTATTTGCGTCAATACTGACCGCTGTTATTATATGTTTATTCTTTAATGTTTCTGTAAATGCCGAAAGCGGAACGGTATCTCTTAACAAAGACGATATTGTTCTCTTTCCGGGACAGTCATTTCAATTGAAGCTGACGAACGGAAAGGATATCTATTCCTGCAATACGGAAAATGAAACAATTGCATCAGTTGCACAGAACGGTCTTGTTACTGCACAGAATTCCGGCACGACCAACATCAATTGCGTGACAGCAGACAAGAAAAGCCTTAAATGCAGCGTCACTGTAAAAAAAGGACAGGGACCGACGGATGTGATACTTACAAGCAATGTGCTCAACATGATAAAGGGCGAACAGACAAGTTTAGGCGCAAGGATAATTCCTGAAAAAGAAGGCTCATACAAAAAATACATAAGCTCTGATGAAAGCATTATCACTGTAGATCAGCAGGGCAATATCATGGCGGTAAATAACGGAAATACAGTTGTAACTGTTGAATCGGAAAGTGCAGCCGTAAGTGCTTCATGCCTTGTTCAGGTTTCAGAATCAGCTGCGGATACATCAAAGCTTTCCGATATTTCCGGCGTACTGTATAATGCAAATGGCAGCAAGCTCCAGAACACTCCTGTCCTGATCTCAGCAGATAACCTTTCGCAGAACAGTTATACCGATGAAAACGGCCGCTTTTCTTTCAATCAGATACCGCAAGGGTCATATGTTCTGACAGTTACAGGAGTCAGTACAAACATTCTTATCAATTCAGCAGATGTCAGTTTTTCATGCATACTTACAGACAATGCCCTTGCTGTCCTTTACGGAACAAACAGCATTACTGCCGGAAGTATAAGAGATATCAAGCTTATACAAAATAATATCAAAATGACCTCCGGCGAAACATATGATATTGCCGCAGTTCTTACCCCGTCTGACGCAAAGGATCAGAAGCTTATCTACAGAAGTGAAGATCCCAATGTAGCCGATGTTGACAATACAGGCAGAATAACTGCTCTTAATGAAGGCGGCACGATCATTTATGTCAGCAGTCAGGATGGAACTGTTTCCGATAAAATGACGGTAAACGTAATGCGCTACGGAACAGGTATTTTCGGCATGTCAATATTTATCACGCTAACCTTTATTGCAGTGCTTATCATAACGGTTTATCATCATCTCAGAAGAAAATGATCTCTGGAAAGGACGTGGAATTATGGTGATCGTTGGTATTGTTGCAGGCGGTACGGGATCAAGAATGGGTGCAGACAGACCAAAGCAAATGCTTGATCTCTGCGGGAAACCGGTGCTTATAAGGACTGCACAGGCTTTTCTCAGGCACAGTCAGGTCGGACATATCATTATCGGAATACATCCCGATTGGTATGACGAGGTAAAAGCCCTGACAGAAAAGGAGCTTGACAGCAGAGTATCTGTCACTCCGGGCGGCAGTGACAGGAATGACACTGTTATGAATATCATCAATTATGCAAAAAGCATTGACGGTGTAAGTGACGATACGATCATTCTCACCCATGACGCAGTACGTCCATTTGTCACAGACAGAATGATAGACGACAGCATTGCCGCAATGGATAATTACGCAATCTGCACAGCGGCTGTTCCTGCTACAGATACCATTGTTGTATCCGAAAACGGACAGACGGTTTGTGATTTTCCGCTGAGAAGTACAATGTACCAGGTGCAGACTCCGCAGACGTTCAGGATCGGAGATTTTGTCGGAGTTTACAGCGGACTTACTGAAAAGGAAAAATCTGAAATAACCGATGTCTGCAAGCTTTTTTACAGGAAAGGACATGAGGTCGGTCTTATAATGGGAGATCAGAAAAATATAAAGCTTACTTATCCTGCTGATCTTACAGCGGCAAGAACATTTTTTGAAGAACAGGAGGAAAACCAATGAAAACAAAAAAACTGACTGCATTGCTTTTAAGCGCCGCTATGTGTTTTTCGCTTTGCGGCTGTGATTCATTAAGCAGAATTTTAGATGACAACAGATATGACGATTATTACTATGATGACGGCTATTATAATGATGGTTATTATGACAACGGATACTATGATAACGGCTACAATAACGGCTATTATGACAACGGCTATCAGTCAGATCAAAGAGTCCCCAATCTTGTAAGCCATTATATCGACGTTGGTCAGGGCGATTGTGAATTTATTGAATTTCCCGACGGTGAAACAATGCTTATAGATGCGGGTCCTACAAGCAGCGGGAGTGAGGTAGTCAGATATATCCGCAATCTCGGTTATTCAAGGATAGACTATATTGTAGCGACTCATCCTCACGAAGATCATATAGGCGGTATGAAAAAAGTTGTAGAATCCTTTGATTTCGGCTCGATATATATGCCCAAAGCTGAAACAAATACGCTCACATATGAAAATCTTCTTACGGCAATTCAGAAAAAGAACAAAAAAATAAAAACCGCTAAGGCTAAGACACGCATAGTCACCAGCAGTGACTCATATCTCAAGGTGGAAACTCTTGCGCCTAACAGCAGTTCCTATACCGATCTGAATGATTATTCCGTTGTTATAAAGGTCACCTACGGAAAGGTACGGATGCTTTATATGGGCGATGCAGGAAAGGATTCGGAAAATGAGATGCTGAATAAGAATTACAATGTTTCCGCAGATGTTGTCAAGGTCGGACATCACGGCAGTTCATCGGCTTCCACACAGAAATTTATTAATTCTGTCGGCGCACAATATGCTATAATGTCAGTCGGCTCCGATAATGATTACGGACATCCCAATTCTCAGACAATAGACCGCTGGGAAAGGTCAGGCGCTCAGGTCATACGAACAGATATATACGGCGATATCGTACTTACAACAAACGGCGATACATTTGATATTGATACCGAAAAGAATTGATTTTTATTTCAGACAGCCTGCGATAACTTACAGCTTTAAGATCACTAAGGAGCGATATTATGGTAAAAGTAATAGTGGACAGATTTGAAGGCGCTATGGCTATAGTGGAATTGACGGAAGGCGAGCTTCAGAAGATCCCGAAGATATTCATTCCCGATGCAAAGGAAGGCGACTGCATTGAGATAGAACAGGCTGAGGTATCACGTTTCTATTTTGCAAGTATTGATAATGATATGATGACTGTGCTTACTCCTAAGGGTAAATATGCTCTTTCCAGATCACTTTTGGGCAGCGCAAAACCCGGAAACCCGATAACCTTCACTGTCAGCAAGCAGGAAACCGAAAAACGCAAAAGCAGGATCCGGGGGCTTATGAGCAACCTGTTTGAATAACCTATAACGGAGCGGATAATATGAAAATGAAAAACATTATCAGTGCTGCATCAGCCTGTCTGCTTGCAGCAATAATATGCCTGTCCGGGTGTTCAAAAAGCGAACAGCAGCAAAGCAGCCGGACTGAACAGCAGGAAAGCAAACCAGCTTCATCACAAGCTTCTGAAAAAAAGGAATCATCCTCCGCCTCTTCCGAACAGTCATCTCAAAGCAGCACCGAGAGCAGCTCCGAAAGCAGTTCCGGTAATATGGAATATATAAATACTATTACCCCCACAATATGGGAAGTCACGGACAAAGACAATAACAGAATGTTTATGATGGGGACGATCCATCTGGGAGACAAATCAGTCGAGCATATGCCGGATTATTTTGAAACTGCTTTTTCCCAATGTGATGCTCTTGCAGTAGAATGTGATTCCAGTTCAGTGAAGGAAGATCTTAACAGCGTAATGCAGTATATGTATACTGACGGAACGACAATAAAGGATCATGTTGATGAGGAAGATTACTATAAGGCAGTAAAAATTCTGAAAGACACCGGCGCTTATATCTACACTTACGACTATGTAAAGCCGTTTTTATGGATCTCAGCAACAGAGGTCTATGCCGGAGAACAGGCAGGTCTTAATGCAGATTACGGAGTTGACAATATGCTCCAGAAACGTGCCCTCAGCAATAATATGGAAATAATCGAGGTAGAAGGCGCCGATTTCCAGAATAATGTCATTTCCTCCATGTCCGATGACTTGCAGGCTTTTCTTTTCCACGAAATGGCAAACACTGATAATTACCTTGATGAGCTGACGAAAGAGCTTACACAAAGCTATGATGACTGGAAAAGCGGAAATGAAAACTTTGCTGAACAATCCGAATCCGAGGAAAGCCTTACCGAGGAAGAACAGAAATATGTTGACGAATACAACAAACTGATGCTTACAGACAGAAATAAAGGCATGGCGGATAAGGCTGAGGAATATATAAAAAGCGGTAAAACAGTTTTCTTTGCTGTCGGCGGCGCACATTTCACAGGCGATAACGGCATAAAAAAGCTTCTCGAAAACAGGGGCTATACCTTCCGCAAGCTGACAACAAACGATGCTGTACCGATAGATGTGGATATCCAGAAGAAGAACTCCGTTCCCGCCGACAGTACGGTTTCATCAGTGCCTGATCCTGTCGATCCGTCTGTTCTCAGGGCTGCATAAGCAGTAAAGGATCTTCATAAGCTCTGATCTGCAGGCTGTTACATTAACTATCGTTTCAGGTGATAAAATGAAAAAAGGTAAATTTATAGTTCTTGAAGGTCTTGACGGCTCCGGAAAGGGTACTCAGATATCAAGACTTGATGAATATATCAAAAAAAGCGGCGGTCAGGCATATATAACGGCTGAGCCTACCGCTTCATCAACGGGCGGCATGATAAGAGATGCGCTCGGAGGATTTGTAAAAAGAGATGCATATGAGCTTTCTGCGCTTTTCCTTGCGGACAGGATATTCCATAATATCAATCCCAGAAACGGTATAAAAAAATATCTTGACTCAGGGATAGATGTTATTTGCGACAGATATTATTATTCTTCATTTGCATATCAGGGGATCGACGCTGATCTTGAATGGGTAATGAAAATGAATCTTGAATGTCGTGATATAATAAGACCGGATCTGTGTATATTTCTTGATGTTGACACCGAGCTTTGCGATAAAAGAATTGCCGAAAACAGGTTTGACAGAGAGATATATGAAAATATAGAAACACAGAAAAAAATACGCAGCAGGTTCTTTGAAGTCTTTGACAGACTGAAAGATTCTGAAAATATATGCGTTATAAACGCTTCACGTTCGGTTGAGGACGTTGCAAAGGATGTAATCGGGCTGTATGACAGGCTTATGCATCAGTAAAAGTTTATTATGGCTGTAAACGGCGGCTAAGACCGTCTTTGAAATTGCCAAAAAAATAAAAGGAGTTTTGCAAAATGAATTACCACATTAACACCAAATGCCTTCAGGCGGGCTATGACCCGAAAAACGGCGAGCCGAGAGTTGTACCGATAGTACAAAGCACTACATTCAAATATGACAGTGCTGCTACCCTCGGAAAGCTTTTTGACCTTGAGGAGGACGGATTTTTCTATACCCGTCTTACTAATCCTACTCTCAGCACAGTTGCCGCAAAAATTGCTGCGCTTGAGGGCGGCGTCGGCGCAATGCTTACTTCATCAGGTCAGGCTGCAAGCATGATGTCCGTTACAAACATCTGTCATGCGGGAGATCATGTCGTATGCGCTGCCGCTATTTACGGCGGTACCTTCAATCTTTTCAATAAGTCTCTCCGTGAACTCGGCATAGACTTTACATTCATTCTTCCCGATGCAACAGAGGAAGAGATCAATGCCGCTTACAAAGAAAACACAAAAGCTACATTTATCGAAAGTGTTTCCAACCCGTCCCTTGACGTTGCGGATATCGAAACATATGCTAAAATATCACACGCTCACGGGGTACCGCTTATCGTTGACAACACCTT
>DEHG01000111.1:7898-12016 GCA_002351795.1 Ruminococcaceae bacterium UBA2806
TATATGGACGGTCATGCTGTTGCCATCGGCGGCGTTATCGTTGACAGCGGCAATTTCGACTGGACTAACGGAAAATATCCGATGTTCACCGAACCTGATGAGTCATATCACGGTGTTGTTTATACAGAAAGATTCGGCAAGGCAGCATATATCACAAAAGCAGTTACTCATCTTATGCGTGACTACGGCGCACAGCAAAGCCCGCAGAATGCTTTCCTGCTCAACCTCGGCCTTGAAACTCTGCATCTGAGAATGGAGCGTCATTGTCAGAATGCTCTTGCGGTCGCAAAATTCCTTGAGGCGAATGACAAGATCGAATGGGTAAACTATCCCGGACTTGAAAGCAATAAGTATTATGAGAGAGCTAAGAAATATATGCCCAACGGCACCTGCGGAGTCATTTCCTTCGGCGTAAAGGGCGGAAGAGAAAAGGCTATGCAGTTTATGGACAGTCTTGATATGATAAAGCTTGTTATCCATGTTGCGGACTGCCGCACCTGCGCTCTGCACCCCGCAAGCACGACCCACAGACAGATGAACGATCAGCAGCTTGAGGAATGTGGTGTAAAGCCCAATCTTATAAGAATGTCAGTCGGTATTGAATACATTGACGATATAATCGCTGACATTCAGCAGGCACTTGATAAGATCTGATCCAGCGTACAGCTTATAAAGTTCAGAACATAATATAAACATAAAAGCACAGACTCCGCCACAATAACACGGAGGTCTGTGCTTTTTTAATTCACATTCAAAAGAAATTAATTCTGACATTATTATACAGCATACAATCCTGCTTTTGATTCAAACTCATTAACAGACATCTTTGCCTGATTTGCCGCCTGTTCAAGTGTGATTATCCCATTTTTAACAAGATCGGAAAGCGTTGACAGTATTCCTTCTGTTCTGCCTTTTGCTTCGCCTTCTGCCTTTCCCTCTGTTCTTGCATCATACATCATCTGTTCCAAAGCTTTACACATATCCACTCTCTCTTCTTTTTTGCTGATCTTTATAGGTGAGTTTGTCATTACTCTTATCATCTCAGCACTCTCTCTTGAAATATTTGCATATGAAGCGCCATGCACCAAATACCCTATTCGTTTTTTCATATGTCAAGCATATAGTTTGCCAAGCGTAATATCCCTTTTTAGCGGAGCGACTTTGTTTTTATTTTTTTCAATTATCGGGTCGTTTAAATATAGGATCTTACCTTTGTAATTATCCGAAAACTCATTTGTAACATATACCATTACTGATACATCATAATCGGTATCTGTATATTCGATCACCTGAGCTATTGTGATATTCTCTGCAGCTTTAAGTTTTTCCGTGTCGTTTGCGGAGCTTTGCGGCGCCCATGTCACGGCATTGCCTTTTGAATCCTTTGTTTCGTGATTTATCCTGCCGTTTTTAACACCAGAAAAAACCATATTGCAGTCATTGCTCAGGGATGCAGCATCATCCTTGCCCTTTTCTATTTCGGGAGAAACTTCATTTGCAGCTGCATTGTAGTTTGGATCTAAAGTTGCAGATGGATCTTCACCGCAGGCACATAATAATGTTACAATGCATAATGCCGATAATATCAGTAATAACTTTTTCTTCCTTGTCATTTTGATCGCTGTCTCCCTTATTTTCTGCCAAAAACACCTATATTTTTATGAATATGAATGATATCGGATAACTATCTTTACATCAGGATAAAATCTGTCCCCCTTGCTGTATTTCAGATCACCGCCGATGGTTACCTCTTTGATCTCACCTTCTGAATGAAACAGACCTATAACAAGATCTCCCAGCGGCTCTTTTTTGATATTGATAAATCCTGCCTGTGTCAGAATATCCTCGACCTTTTCAACCGTAAGCTCTTTTATATCGTCTGAACAGATAGGTATTTCGGTCATGCCGTCACTGGTATCGGCATATACCTGTTCTTCATCAGGCTTTACGCTTTCGGACGCTTCTTTACTTCCGGGAAAGGAATGATATCTGACAATAATATATGTATTGATGTCAAAGCGCTGATCTTTTTTAAACCCCTTTTCGCCGTTGACCGAAACATCTTCAACTTCACCGTCTTTATTGAATAAACCTATCAGCAGATCATTCATAGGCTCCGAACATACATTTGTAAAGCCTGCTATATGAAGCTTGGTCACAACATCCTCATAATTCAGGTTTTCCATTTCCTGCGCCGACATAGGCATAGCCGCCTTGCCGTCATTGATCTCTTCTCTGCCGCAGCCGGCAAGGGAAAATATCATAATGACAAACAGCATAAGTGCAATTACTTTTTTACATTGCTGCATCATAATCACCTCTACAGTCGCCGCTTTTTCTAAAGAAACGCTGATTAATGAAACAATCGGCGTTTGGGGTGTGGAGCAAAGCCCCACATTAAGCCGTTACGGTAAACTTCAAGCTGCAAATACCTGATTTTTTCAGCGATTCCCTAACTATCAATTGTTTCAGTCTATATAATAAACCCTGTCAGCCTTTCTTGCAGGCGCAGCATTACGCTCACCGTCGGCATATCCGAGTACACAATGTCCTATACCTTCCCAGTCTCCTTCTATGCCCAGATCAGAAAGCAGCTTCTTGCCGTAATCCGTTTCCATTTCCTGCTTTGCACGATGTATCCAGCAGCTTCCTATACCAAGAGAATCCGCCGCAAGCATCAGATTGCCCATTACAAGACTTCCGTCATATACACAGGTCGGATGGCTCTTGTCAGATATGACAAGCAGCACAACAGGCGCACCGTAAAACGGATCAAAATTGCTGTCCCAGCCTCCTATGCTGCAATTAAGCTTTGAAAGTTCATCTCTTGTTTTCTTATCTGTAACTGCGATTATCTTTACACCCTGAAAATTTTTTCCGCTTGCAGCATACAATCCTGCTTCGATTATCTCATCAATGATATCACGGGGGATCATATCTGATCTATACTTTCTTACGCTTCTTCTTTCGATCATGGCTTTGATAATTTCATTCATTGCGATCATTCCTTTCAAATAATTATATGTAATGTAAAAATAAATAATATTAACTGCAATAAACTCCCCGACTCATATAAGCCGGAGAGTTTATCAAATATCTTTCCCATTTATTAAAAAACTGATCCGGCAACCTGAAATGCTCAAATACCAGTTTTTTACAAAGATAACATGAGGATACAGATAAATTGTATCTCAACGGTCAGAAAGAGGTTTGTACGGCGTCCTCTCATGAACATTCATATATGCGGGACGTATGATCTTGCTTGGATTAACAAGCTCTTCAATTCTGTGGGCAGACCAGCCGGCTATTCTTGCAATTGCAAATATAGGAGTATACAGCTGTGTAGGAAGCCCAAGCATATTATATACGAAACCGCTGTAAAAGTCAACATTTGCGCTGACACCTTTGTATATTCTTCTTTCTTCCGCAATTACCTCCGGCGCAAGCTTTTCAACCATTGAATAAAGTGCAAACTCCTTATGCTTGCCTTTCTCTTCCGAAAGCTTTTCAACAAATGATTTGAATACCCTTGCTCTGGGGTCGCTGATTGAATAAACAGCGTGTCCCATACCGTAAATAAGTCCAGCCCTGTCAAATACTTCTCCGTGAAGAAGCTTTCTAAGATAGGCACGAACCTCATCCTCATCTGTGTAATCCTTTATATTCTGATACATATCGTCAAACATCTTAACGACCTTTATATTTGCGCCGCCGTGCTTCGGGCCTTTCAATGAACCGAGTGCAGCCGCTATTGCAGAATATGTATCCGTACCCGATGAGGATACAACATGGGTAGTAAAGCTTGAGTTATTGCCGCCGCCATGCTCCGCATGAAGTACAAGCGCCATATCAAGAAGCTTTGCTTCAAGCGCAGTATACTTTGAATCGGCTCTCAGCATATAAAGAATATTTTCTGCTGTAGATAATTCCTCCTGAGGGGAATGTATAAAAAGACTGTCTCTGAGATAATAATGGCTGTACGCACGATAGCAGTACACCGACAGCACAGGAAACAGCGCAATAAGCTGAAGGCACTGTCTGAGTACATTCGGGATAGATGTATCATCAGGATTCGGGTCATAAGAATAAAGGGTAAGCACACATCTTGCAAGACCGTT
>DEHG01000032.1:0-279 GCA_002351795.1 Ruminococcaceae bacterium UBA2806
TGGCATAATAAAAACCTCCGATATGTGGGATTTAGTTGTCAGCGTCAATTGACAGTCCATAGTATTAATTCTACAAAACTTTCAACCTTAAACGACAACTTTAGGTAATTTTATACATTATACCACATATCGGGGGTTTATTCAATACAATTTTTTAAACATTTATCATTAAACAAAAACAATAATTGTCATTATGAAAAGCGCAGTGGAAAAAGTCTTTTAAAACCGCTGTTCAGATGAAACTATATTCACACAGTTCATTTCCATGAGTCAAGAGAA
>DEHG01000032.1:351-7448 GCA_002351795.1 Ruminococcaceae bacterium UBA2806
TAGGACTGTCTGCGCCGCCTGAACGTACATTAAGTTTTGCATATCCTTCATTTGTAAATGAATACGGGTCGGAATAAAAGGTGATTTTGTAAGGTTCATCCGGTCGGTAATCATTTTCAGGTCTTGCGCCTTCAAAATAAGAGAAAGGAACATACTGCTGATCTCTTACTCTGTCATCAAGAAACTGCTTTTCAAAATTTGACAGACAGCCCTTTGGTCCACGAAGGTAATCAAGCATTTTTGCGCCGTTTTCTTTATCGACTGCATAACAGCATAAAGCGCACATTGCCAATGCAGCAGTTTTATAAGGGGTATCCATTGCTGTTTCCGGAAGAGACATCATCTGCTCCGTATTTTCCGGAAGCTGGGGAAAGGTGAAGGTAAAGCTCCCTTCCGCCGGTTTTGCCATAACGGAATTATTGGCAGGCTGATTCTGATTTTTCATTTTGTCATAAAGTCCCATACGATTATCCTCCTGTCTGATATATTATTGATCTGGTTCTGAATCAATTGCGGCAGAATAAAAAGTCGCAAGTCTTTAGCTTTATTATATCATAGCAAACAGGAAAAAGCCATATCATATTACATATAAATATAACAGCTGTGAGCTAAAATATTTCCAGAAGTGAGGATAATATGGATACGATACTTAAAATCAATTCTGTGATAAACAGCATAGTGTGGGGACCGTTCATGCTTTGCGTGCTTTTAGGCGTGGGAGTGTTCTATACGATAAAGCTGCGCTTCTTTCAGGTCACACATTTTCGCCTGTGGTGGGATAAGACCTTCCTTTCCCTTTTCAGAAAAACTGATAAACAAAAGGGAAAGGGGCTGTCGCCTTTTCAGGCAATGTCAACAGCTCTTGCGGGTGCGATAGGTACGGGAAATATAGTCGGCGTTGCCGGCGCAATAACTTTCGGTGGGGCAGGCGCTGTTTTCTGGATGTGGGTAGCTGCATTTTTCGGTATGGGAACGGTCTATGCTGAAAATGTACTCGGAATGAAATACAGGGAAAAGCATGGAGAAGGTTATGTCGGCGGGCCGATGTATTATATCAGAAAGGGCCTGCGCTGCAAATGGGGAGCAGCCGTTTTTGCCCTGTTCTGTACACTTTCAGCCTTTGGTATGGGAAATATGACTCAGGCAAATTCCATTTCCGGAGCGCTTGAAACAGGCTTCGGTATTTCACCGGTATTGTGCGGTATACTTATGACAGCGGTCATCGGGCTTATCGTTTTCGGCGGTATAGACAGGATAGCTTCACTGAATGAAAAGCTTGTCCCCGTAATGGCACTGCTTTTTTTCACAGCGTCACTTATAGTTATAGGCGCAAATGTTACAAGAATACCGTATGCATTTGCAAAGATACTTGCAGGAGCATTTGATATGAAAGGCGCTGCGGGCGGATTTATGGGCTACGGAATGGCAAGAGCTGTTAAATACGGTATATCAAGGGGTGTTTTTTCAAATGAAGCGGGGCTTGGAACATCACCGATAGTATATTCCGCTTCGGAAGGCGATGACCCCGCAGTACAGGGAATGTGGGGCATTTTTCAGGTGTTTGTTGATACGATAATAATGTGTACTCTGATGGCGCTTTGCATAATATGCAGCGGTCTTGATGAAAGCGGCATAGAGGGGATAACTCTGAGTACAGCTGCTTTTGAAGGCGTTCTCGGATATCCCGGAAAGATATTCGTATCTGTATCAATAGTGCTTTTTGCCTTCGGTACGCTTGTATCATGGTGCTATTACGGTGAAAAAAGCTTTGAATATCTCAGCGGCGGACGTTTTACAGGTATTTACCGTATAATATATACAGCCTGTGTATATTTCGGCAGCGTTATGAGTCTTAATGCTGTGTGGGAAATATCCGATACTCTCAACGGTTTAATGGCTATACCGAACCTTGCAGCCCTTATTTTACTGCAAAGCAAAGTTGAAGAAAGAAATCTGAGTGGTTGATAATTTGTTCCGGATAGTGTATAATATAGACAATGGGCTTCGGATACCCATAATAATGCGAAAGTGAAGAAAATAAATGGATCTTAAAACATTTGTCGCAAATGAAACGGTATTGTATGAACTGTCCCATGCAATGAACTCGGATACATTCCCTCATGCAATAATAATAGACGGCGCAGCGGGAACAGGGAAAAAGACTCTTGCAGATATAATAGCAAGATACTGTGTATGCCTGTCAGACGGTGAAAAGCCCTGCGGTCATTGCCCCGGATGCCTTAAAGCATTGCATGGCACCCATACCGATATCTTTATTGCCGATGGAAATACGCCAGGTGCATTGGCAATAGATGCGATCAGAAAAATACGTTCTGATGCATATATAGTGCCGAATGAAGCGCCAAAAAAGGTGTATGAGATACTTGACTGCGATAAAATCCAGGCGGCGGCTCAGAATGCACTGCTGAAAATACTGGAAGAACCGCCGAAAAATGTTGTCTTTGTCCTGACGGTTACTTCCGCAAATATGCTTTTGCAGACTGTTCGCTCACGTTCAAGGATATATACGCTTTATCCGCCTGCGCCCGAACAGGCAGCGCAGTTTCTCAGGGAACTGTATCCCGACAAGGACAGCGAGGAGCTTTTGTCTGCTGCAAGACTGACGGACGGCAATATCGGCAAGGCGATACAGACTATTGAAAGCGGCAGCGAGGAGGCAAAGGCGCTGGCTGATGAGATAATGGCAGCCGTTACCACAAAAAGAGAGTATGATCTTCTTCTTCTGACAAGCCGGCTTTCTGCAGGCAGGGAATTTGCATCAAGCGTTCTTGATTTTATGCTTGAGGATGTGGGAGAATGTATCAGGGCAAGCGTCGGTCTACCGACAAATCTTAAAGCCGCACAGGATATTGCCGCAAAGCTTTCGCCGAAGCGTGTATATAAGCTTGCGGATAATATTGAAAATGCAAAAAATGTTTTGAAATCAAATGTAAATCTGAACTTTTTCGGCACATGGCTTTGTGCGGTGCTGAAATCAGTGGTCAGCGGATAGATGTAAGCCGGGATCATAAAATGACTGACAGATGAATAAATGGAGGATTAAAATGATAAGTGTAATCGGAGTAAGATTTAAGGATGTAGGAAAGGTATATTATTTTGACCCTAACGGTGAACAGCTTAAAGTGGGGGATAATGTTATTGTAGAAACAAGCCGTGGTATCGAATGCGGCAAGGTCGCGCTTGCAAACCGTGAACTGACGGATGATAAGGTCACGTCTCCGCTTAAAAAGATGATCCGCAAAGCCACAAAAGAGGATATGGATGTTGTTGAGGAAAACAGGAAAAAGGAAAAGAGAGCCTTTGCAATATGTGAACAGAAAATAGCTCAGCATAAGCTGCAAATGAAGCTTGTAAATGTTGAATATACATTTGACAATAATAAGATACTGTTTTACTTTACTGCTGACGGAAGGGTTGATTTCAGAGATCTTGTAAAGGATCTTGCCTATGTATTCCGCACAAGGATAGAGCTTCGTCAGATAGGCGTAAGGGATGAGGCAAAAATGCTCGGCGGTCTTGGCATATGCGGCAGACCGTTCTGCTGTAATACATTTTTAGGAGAATTCCAGCCCGTTTCAATAAAAATGGCAAAGGAACAGGGAATGTCTCTTAATCCCGTCAAAATATCGGGAACCTGCGGCAGACTTATGTGCTGTCTGAAATACGAGCAGGATGTTTATACAAAGCTTCTTAAAAGCACTCCAAAGACAGGCGCTATTGTTGATACTCCCGACGGAAAGGGAACTGTTATTGATATGAACCTCATCACAGGCAGACTTACGGTACAGCTTCATAAAGCGCCCGATGCTGCGCCGCATACCTTTGATGTATCCGAGGTCAAGGTTATCAAGGATGCTCAGATAAGGCTTGAACGTTCTGAAATAGAAAAGCTTAAAAAACTTGAAAAAGACTGAGTTCATGGCAGAAATAAAGAATTAAATATCAAACGGAAATCCTTTGGGTTTTTATCGGACAGGTTTTCAACTATCTCGATCAATAATCTGATCATTTTCCGTGTTTTCTGCGCCCATGCATATTCGGAAAGATAATCTCCGTTTAAGCTAATATATTTCTTGGGATCGGTAATGAAATGGAACAGATCGCATCTTATCCTGTCCATATTTACCCAGCATTTGCCGTATTCACGATTGAATATATTGTCAAAACCCTCTTTCGCAAGAGTCTCGGTCAGATTTCTTGCTGCTTTCCTGTAAAGCTGGGATACATCTGAGCTTTTCATGCGGTCAGACCACAGAAGTTCAGCAGCGTCCTTTGAGGATATCTTATTTCCTCTTCTTTCAATACAAAGTGCAAGCAATTCCTTTGATTTACTGTTTTTAAAGTTTATCGTCTTTCCGTTTACAATTACTTCAAATTTACCAAAGATCTTTACCCATAAATGGTCTGTCGGATCGTTTTCGGGCAGAGATCTTTTTTTGTTCAGCAAAAGAAATCCGTCAACAAGACATAGCTTTGTCAATGATGCTTTGCTTATTTCCGTTCCGTAAAACAGAACTACTGTATCGGAATGTAGATAATCGAGTCGCTTTGATATGCTTTGAAATTGAGCCGTGTTATAACTGTCGGCAGATATAAGAAGCAGGTCACTGCTTCTTATGAGATTATCATTCACATCATCAGGCAAAAAATAATCCGGTTTATTATCGGACAATTTTATTATATGATCGCTAAATATTTTCAGGTCGGTACGGGAGTTTGAGATTATTGTAGTTTTCATATCGATCACCTTGTATTATTCAATTACTTTATTTTGTGACAAATTGCTTACGATTCAATTATAATACCGGCGCATGGAAATGTCAATGTATTTGTGAAAAATATTTATTTTTGTCAGAAATTCATAAATAATAACATAGACTCTTGTATAAGAAGCAATCTCCATTAATTCAAACCTTCAAATTGATAACGAAAATATGTGTCAGGCAACAGGGGATTTAAGTTACCAAAAAATAAAACAATACCGCAGTCCTGCAAGACTATTCCACTCTGCAAGACTGCGGTTAATTATTTATATGGCTTCAAGCCCGATTTTTATGACAGGTTCATCACTCTGCTTTGCCTTTATAGGTAACGTCATCGCCGTAGATAGTTGTCCAGTCGTTCTTCATAGAAACCGCTGTCCAGCCGTTTTCCTCACAGCTCTTACGCATCTTTTCTGCCTTTTCAACATTGCCGTTTTCTCTCTCTGTATCGTCACAGCAAAGCATGAATGCAGCACTCTTATATTTATTATTGGTTATTGTAAAGTTTGCCATAGCGCCGTCGCCTGAGCTGTTGCCGAATGAAAGAACAGGCTGAACGCCGATCTCCTGCTCAATAACAGTGACCTTGTTCATTTTCAGGTTCTTTATAAGGAAATCTCCTCCGGTAACAAGCTTATCACTCTGTGTGAATGTATAATCAAGTCCGTTAGTATCGCCCTGACCTGATGCAACAAGGGATTCATCCGAACCGATCATCTGACTGAGCGGGATATTTACGATACCGTCTGCAAGACCTCTTGTGATAAGTCTGTCTGTACCGCTGACGATATATACTGTGAAATCATTTGCCTGTAAGAGATCAATTACCTGGAGCATAGGCTTATAGAAAGCCTGTCCGTTTGTCATACCCTCATAGCTTTTCATCGGCTCATCTCTGTAAGCCTTTACATATGCGTCAAATTCAGCAGGAGTCATACCCTTGAAGGCTGTTGCTACGGCTGTGCCGTGTTTTACGTCAAGTCCCTTGGGATATTCGCCAGTCTTGAAGTATTCCTCGATTATCTTTGCAGTTTCCTTTTCCGCTGCACTTGCCTTATTCTTATAATCGGGATCTTCCATTACACGGTGATAAAGGAGCTTATGATCGAAATAGCCCGGATCAGTTTCACAGCAGAGAGTACCGTCCATATCAAATACAGCTATACGGTTTTCGACAGGAATAAAGGATTCTGACTTTTCATCGGTGATTTCTTTGATATATTCTGTAAGCTGAGTTTTGAGCGGAGCGGAATCCGTCCAAAGTGAAAGTGAGGCATCCTGTGTTTGTGATTTGTCAGATGTTTCTACCTTCTTGATAGCGTCATCGACATTCTTTGCAAGCTCCATGCTCTGGAAATCGGAATTATCCGAAAGCTCCATATCAAAGCTCGGAGTCATATCAAGCTCTGCCTTTGCACTCTTGAACGAAAGGTCGAGCATATGACCGCCCTTTGTTCTGTCATCGGAAATAAAATGGAAGTGCCAGCCTGCAGTATTCAGTCCGCCCATATAATCCGGGCAGTAAAGACCTACAACTGTGCCTTTGATATTTTCATAATTGAATTCACGCTGATCTGTTTCAAGAGCTTTATCAAGAGACTTGTAAGGCTTTTCCTGCTTTATCTCGCTGCGAACAAACATCTTGTCAAATGTACCGCTGACCTTCACAAGATAGAACATATTTTTGCCCTTTTCGTTTACGGTCTTGTCAAGCTCAGCCTTGAAGGATGCCATATCATTTATATCTTTAAGGTCAACACTGACATCGCTGTCAAAGAAGCTGACATTTGAGAAAGGAACTGTTTCATTTTCATCGGCTTCCTTTACGGTACCGTCACCAAGAGCCTGATAAACCTTTCCATCAATGACTATCATTTCACCATTGACGCCCTCAAATGTACCGATACCTGTGTCACCGTGTTTTTTAAGCTCGCTGACCTTAATGATACCGTCATAGTATCCCTGAGTAAGCGACTGTAAAAGCGCTACCTGATATACAGTTTCTCTGTCCTGAGCAGATTCAGCGTTGTTTGCGGGCTGAACTGCCTCGGATGACTCTGTTTTTGACGGTTCTGCTTCGGAAGAAACATCCGTCTGTGATGTCGATGGTGTCTGTACTTCTTCCTGTTTGCTTTCCTGCTGCTGATTGCAGGCGGATAAGGACATAACCATTGCCGCCAATAAAAGTACTGCTAATTTCTTTTTCATTATATTTAACCTCCGTTTGAATTTTGGTATTACCAGCATCCTATATTATTATATTATTGCTGTTTCTGTCTGTCAAGTCATAATCCCATCTTTGACAGCTGAACA
>DEHG01000100.1:0-245 GCA_002351795.1 Ruminococcaceae bacterium UBA2806
AAGCTCTATATGCTCCAGACAAGAAACGGTAAGAGAACTGCACAGGCTGCTCTCAAGATCGCTTGTGACCTCGTTGATGAGGGCATGAGAACAGAGAAGGAAGCTGTTGCAATGATCGATCCGAGAAACCTTGATACACTTCTCCACCCGCAGTTCGACGCTGCTGCTGTTAAGGCTGCTACACCTATCGGTAAGGGTCTTGGCGCTGCTCCCGGTGCTGCTTGCGGTCAGATCGTATTCACAGC
>DEHG01000100.1:534-773 GCA_002351795.1 Ruminococcaceae bacterium UBA2806
ACAACAGGTAACATCTATGACGGTGCTATCCCGACAGTTGATGCTAAGATTGCTGGCGAATTCGGCAGGATCATGGCATGGGCTGATAAGTATAGAAAGCTTAAGGTAAGAACAAACGCTGACACACCGGCTGACGCTAAGAAGGCTCGTGAGCTTGGCGCTGAGGGTATCGGTCTTTGCCGTACCGAGCATATGTTCTTCGAGGGCGACAGAATTGATGCATTCAGAGAGATGATCTG
>DEHG01000100.1:1049-1279 GCA_002351795.1 Ruminococcaceae bacterium UBA2806
GCAGTTACATATCCTGAAATTGCAAAGATGCAGACAGCTGCCGTTATCCGTGCTGCTATCAACGTTCAGAAGAAGCATCCGGATTGGAAGGTTGAGCCTGAGATCATGATCCCGCTCGTAGGCGAGGTTAAGGAGCTTAAGTATGTTAAGAACGTAGTAGTAGCTACAGCTGACGCTGAGATCGCTGCTGCAGGCGTAGAGCTCAAGTATGAGGTTGGTACAATGATCGA
>DEHG01000100.1:1368-10903 GCA_002351795.1 Ruminococcaceae bacterium UBA2806
AACGATCTTACTCAGATGACATTCGGCTTCAGCCGTGATGACTCTGGTAAGTTCCTTGAGGCATACTATGATGCTAAGATCTTTGAGAACGATCCGTTCGCTAAGCTCGATCAGGTTGGCGTAGGTTCACTCATGAAGACAGCTCTTACACTTGGTAAGGCTACACGTCCTGAGCTTCACTGCGGTATCTGCGGCGAGCACGGCGGCGACCCGTCTTCTGTTGAGTTCTGCCATAAGATCGGTCTGGATTATGTATCCTGCTCACCGTTCAGAGTTCCGATCGCTCGTCTGGCTGCTGCTCAGGCTGCTATCAACGAAGGCTGATGCTTTAAACAAATATACAGTGATTAACTGATCAGATTATAACAAGCAGCTGTGAAAGAGTTTTTTGCAGCTGCTTGTTTGTAATTTTTGTAAATAAATTATACTGATTTTTTGTATATTTATACAATTTTTTATAATCTGGAAAAAAAAGCCTTTATTTATGGTTTTATTTGAAATTATTCTTGACTAAAGAAATAAAATAAGCTAAAATAGAAACAGTTAAGATTTTGATCGGCTGTTTTGTGATTCCGATTAGATAATGTCGGTCTGAATCTTATATATTCTATATTTTAATGGAGGAATTATAGTTATGAAAATGCTCAAGAAATTTGCAGCAGTTGCTATAAGTTCCGCATTGATCATGAGTTTTGCCGGTATTCAGGCATCAGCAACCAGTAGTGACTATCTCGATGAGTATATCAAAGCTGAGATCACTACTGATAAGGAAACTTATGAGGACAATGAGAACATTACAGCAACACTCAAGGTTACTAACCAAGGCGAAAAGCTTCTGAAGAACCTTAAACTCGATCAGATCGCTCCCGAAGGATATACCGTTGTAAAAGACAAGGGTACTAATGCTGACGGTCTGAAGCTGGACGAATTCACCCCTGGACAGGAAGCAGAGGTTGTCGTTGAGTACGAGAAGGTACAGGAGAGCAGCAAGCCTCAGGAAAGCAGTAAACCGCAGGAGAGCAGCAAGCCTCAGGAAAGCAGCAAGCCTTCAACAGTATCAACTGCTTCTAAGACAACTGCTGCAACAACTCCTGCAACCACAACAACATCAACTCCTGTTGATTCACCCAAGACAGGCGACGGTACAATGGCGGTTGCAGTTATCTTTGTTGTAGCTGCATCACTTGTACTTGCTGTTCTTTGCTTCAAGAAGAAGAAGGGCAAGGAGATACTTTCAATCGCTCTCTGCCTTAGTGTTGCAGGTGCGTTTGCTTCCGTAGCAGGTTTTGATGCATTCGCTGCTGATCCTGAAGAGGGTGAGCCTGCTCCGGCAGAAAAAACTACTGTAACAAAAGAAGTTGGATACTGTATTGAAACAGTTTCAGCAACAGCTGAGCAGTTTGGCAAGCAGGTAGTTATCAATGCCAAGATTGATTTCAATGTTGATGAAGAATTCGTTCCTATCAGCGGTATTGTATATAACAGCAATAATGAACCTCTCAGCGGTGTAACTGTAACTGTTTATGATTCAGAGGGTAATGCATTATTAACAGGAATAACAGTAGACGGTACATATGAACTTGATATCAGGTACAGAGGTACTCCTGAAAACTTTACAGTAACATTTGAAAAGGAAGGCTATGATCCTGTTACAAAGGCTATCGTTGACGTACAGGAGCCCAGAGTAGTTAATACAAAGTTTACAAAGACTGAAGAAGAAGTTTCAAAGATGTATGCTCAGTGCTTTGTTATCGATCCTGTAGTTTCCAAATATGGTGAAGGTGAGATCGACGAGTATGGACTCAGACTTGAAGTAAACGAAGATGCTATTATTAATAAGGTCGGCGTTTATATGTATCAGGAAAGCGGTTCCTGGAGAAGAACAATAGCATTTACAGGTGATAATATTACTTCTGCTTATGCATATCCTTATGTAGGAGCTAAAGATACTGTTATGTATGATTATAACAATGCATCTATTAACAGATTTGAGATCTCAAAAGGTTTAGACGGCATCTACAGCATAAGCGGATCATATTCTGCAAGACTTGCAGATCTTGCGGATAAAAACGGTAATTACCTTACACTCAGATCAAAGAATATTGTAGGTAAGAATGTAACTATCTTCATAGAGGGTCAGAATAGTCTCGACGACATGAAGGCTTGGCTTTTAGCTGAATAATTCATACGATTCGTTGAAACAGATATGAATGATTGGCTGCTGCACTGTTATGGTGCGGCAGCCTTTTTGTATTATCCGCACGATCAGGCGGTAAATTTTTTCTTTATATAATAGATTCAGGCGTACAGAATAAAAACTGCACGCCTGAAATTCTGTTATTCTGTTTTTACGACCGCAATGCCAAGATCAGTAAGCTGAACTGCATCAACATCGGCGGGTGCATTTGTCATAGGTTCGCTTGCATTCTGAACTTTCGGGAATGCAACTACATCACGCAGGGTAGGAGCCTTTACCATCTGCATTACCAGTCTGTCAAGACCGATACCCATTCCGCCGTGGGGCGGTGCGCCGTATTTAAAGGCGTCCATAAGGAAGCCGAACTTTCTGTAGGCTTCTTCATCGCTAAGCCCCAGCATTTCAAACATCTTTTTCTGAAGATCTGGGTTTGTAATACGGATAGATCCGCTGGAAAGCTCTATACCGTTGAGGACCATATCATAAGCCTTAGCGTAGACCTCGCCCTTGCTGCCGTCAAGCTTGTCAAGGCAATCGTCTGTAGGTGAGGTAAAGGGGTGGTGCATAGCGATCCATTCGCCGCTTTCCTTGTCAAATTCAAAGAAGGGGAATTTTACTACCCAGAGGAAATTGAAGCCGTCAGCGATAATACCAAGCTTCTTAGCTGCCTCTGTACGGACTGCTCCGAGAGTCGGAAGAACTGTATTATCGTCAGTATCAGCGACAATGAATACTACATCTCCCTTTTCAGCGCCAGCGGTTCTGAGGATAGCCTGCATCTCATCGTCGGTCATGAATTTTGCAAAGCTTGAAGCTATGCCGTCGTCATTCATTCTTATCCATGCAAGACCCTTTGCGCCGATACCTCTTACAAATTCGGTAAGCTTGTCTATCTCTTTTCTCGTATAAGTTTTTACAGCGCCCTTTGCGGTGATACCTCTTACAGAACCGCCGCCTTCTATTGCGCTCTTGAATACGCCGAAGCCGCAGCTTTTAACATCAGCGGTAAGATCAAAGATCTCCATGCCGAAACGTGTATCAGGCTTATCCGAGCCGAAACGCTCCATTACCTCATTGTATGTATAGCGGGGGAAGGGGGTAGGGATGTCGATATCAAGAACATCCTTGAAAACCCTTTTAATGTAACCCTCACCGATCTCAAGAATATCCTCCATATCAACAAAGGACATTTCAAGGTCGATCTGAGTGAATTCGGGCTGTCTGTCCGCACGGAGATCCTCGTCACGGAAACAGCGTGCTATCTGCATATATCTGTCAAAGCCTGCAACCATGCACAGCTGCTTGTACATTTGCGGTGACTGAGGAAGAGCATAGAATGAACCCTTGTGTATTCTTGACGGAACGAGGAAGTCTCTTGCGCCTTCTGGAGTTGATTTGATGAGCATAGGTGTTTCAAGCTCAATAAAACCGTTTTCGTCGAAATAGTCTCTTGTTACCTTTGCGACCTTGTGGCGAAGAAGGAGGTTATTCTGAAGCTGAGGTCTTCTCAGATCAAGGTAGCGGTATTTAAGTCTTGTAAGCTCGGCAGTCTTGCAGTCGTCGACTATCTCAAAGGGCGGGGTCTCGGATTCGCCTAAAACGCGAAGCTCTGTTACCTCAATTTCAATATCGCCAGTAGGGATATCCTTGTTTTTGCTGCTGCGTTCTCTTACCTTTCCGACTGCGGCAAGAACAAATTCACTGCGGACGGTAAACGCCTTTTCAAAAACAGCTCTGTCTGTATTGTCGTCAAAGGCAAGCTGAACTATGCCTGTTCTGTCACGAAGGTCAATAAAGATAAGCTGACCAAGGTCACGCTGACGCTGAGTCCAGCCGCATACGGTGACGGTTTCTCCGATATTATCTGCACGAAGCTCACCGCAGTAGCAGCTTCGTTTAAGTCCTGTTAAAAATTCTGCCATTGTAAAAAACTCCTTTATTCTTCAATGCTCAGACCGAGTTTTTCCATTAATGTGTCATTTGCGCCGTTTACGTAGATGGAGAAGAAACGGTCATAGAAATTCTCGTCGAGCGGTACTTCCTTTTCTGTGCCTGTAAGCATATTTTTAATTTTAGCCTTGTTGCTGTCGATCTCGTCATCGCCAAGCACCATGCTGAACTTAGCCTTTATTTTGTTGGCGTATTTCATCTGAGGCATAAGCTTTCTGCCGACAATATCACATTCCGCAATAAGTGAAGCGTTTCTTATACCTTCGGTAAGCTCAAATGCCTTGCGCTTTCCCTTTTCGCTTATTCCTGCAATGTAGATATCGCAGGCAGGGGGAAGTTCAAGCTCAACGCCCTGCTTTTCAAGGAGGATAAGCAGCCTCTCTATTCCCATGCCAAAGCCGAGAGACGGCGTAGGCTGACCGCCAAGCTCTTCGATAAGACCGTCATAGCGGCCGCCGCCGCATACAGTGCCGACCTCGGGGGCAACAAATTCAAAAACAGTCTTTGTATAATAATCAAGACCTCTTACAATTGTAGGATTGACCTTGTATTCAATGTTTACAGCGTCAAGACAGCTTTTTACGCCTTCAAAGTGACTGCTGCATTCCTCACAGATATAATCAAGAACTGTCGGCGCACCCTTTGCGATCTCGGCGCATTTCTTTTCCTTGCAGTCAAGTATACGCATGGGGTTTCTTTCAAGTCTTGAGTGGCAAGTCTCGCAAAGCTCTTCCTTGCGGGCGGAGAAATACTCTTTAAGAGCCTCATAGTATTTCGGTCTGCATTTCGGGCAGCCTATTGAATTTATTTCCAGACTGATATTCTTGACATCAAGTCTGTCAAAGATGGAATGTGCAGCACAGATAACTTCTGCATCTGCATACGGTGAAGAAGCGCCGTATGTTTCCATTCCGAACTGGTGAAATTCTCTTTGTCTGCCGAAATTTTTCTTTTCATAGCGGTAGCAGGCTGTGATATAGTAAAGCTTTATCGGAAAGCCGGCAGCAAAAAGCTTGTGTTCAAGCATAGCTCTTGCAGCGCCTGCCGTTCCCTCAGGTTTAAGCGACAGGCTGTCGCCGCCCTTTGTATCGAATGTGTACATTTCTTTTTGCACGATATCTGTGGTATCACCTACAGAACGGTTAAAAAGAACGGTATGTTCAAAAACAGGTGTGCGGATCTCCTTGAATCCGTAGGACTGAGCCTGTCCACGCATTATATCCTCAACAAACTGCCATTTATAGCTGTCAGCGGGGAGGATATCTTCTGCGCCGTAGACTTTATTTGTAATAAGTTCCATTTCATTCTTCCTTTCAATCTTTCAATTCATATGCCTGAGCGGCGTTAACAATTATTATACATTATTCAGTCCTAAAAATCAACCTGCGGGAGTATCTTTATCATGGAATTTCACTTTCACTTTTAAATCGGGTATTGAAGAGTGTAGGTCATGCAGGTCATTTAATAAAGTTCCCTATAGAGCTTTTTAAATAATTTGCCCATAGCGATTTATTTATATGACTTACATGACCTACATTAGCCAGTAGATTTTATTTGCATTTCACGGATGATGTTTCAAGATCTACCGAAACGCTGAATTTATCGTCGGCACAGTCAAATGTAACATTGCCGCTGTAGCGTTTTACGACCATTTTCAGCGAATACAGCCCGAAACCGTGATGCTTTTTATCCTTTTTTGTTGTCAGTGGAATGTCTCCGCTGAACTCGATCTTGTGATCCACGGGATTTGTTATAAGAATAACGACGCAGCCGCCCTTATATACCGAATTGACAGTAATAAGCTTCTGCTCCACGGTATTCATTCTTCCGCAGGCTTCAATGGCATTATCAAGCGTATTTCCGAATATAACGCAAAGATCCGCAGGTTCTATCCTGTCGCCTGGTATGGTTCCTTCAAAACGGATGATCGTATTGCTCTTTTCAGCCCTGTTTTGCTTATCTGTTAGGAGAGCGTCAACTATTCCGCTTCCCGTATCATATTTTATCATTGCATTGTCAAGAGTCTTATCCAGCTGTTCAAGCATTTCAAGTGCTTCCTTGTTCCTGCCTTCCTCTATCAGCTTTTTCAGACCGATGCTCATATTCCTGTAATCATGCCTGAAACGTCTTATTTCCTGATTTGATGCGGATAACGCTTCATATTGTTTAAGCTGGATGCGAAGCTGCTTTTCAAATTCCTCGGAACGCTTTTTCATGCTTTTGTTGCTTACAGAATATGATATCAGCACAGGCATTGCAATAATAACAAGGAAAATCATGGTATAAGCCACGATCCTGAGTATTTTCAGATGTCCTGTAGGGTTGTATGAATCTGAATGATTTGTAAGTATTATCGAAAGCGTACAGCAGCATAACAAAAGCGCAAGCAGCAGTCTTTTAAGCCACATCGGAGTCCATTCTATAAGGTATCTTATCTTAGTACGCACAGATGTCACGCTTGCAATAATGCAGCAGGCAAAGGATACTACAGCAACAGACATTTCAAGCACTCTTGAACTGTCCCAATTAAATGAAAATATAGTTGCAACATATGATGTCACAAGGGTATCAAGCAGAAACAAAAAGAAAAACGCAGATGCAAGACTAAGAAAGCGCAGATTTTTCATGCATATTTTCAGCGAGATTATCTCCGCCAGCATTATAAACATTATATAAAAAATATTCTGCTCCCATGTCAGAAAGAACATTACCGTAAACACGGGCACAAGCAGTAAACACCCTGCTATAGCCCGCCTGTGAGTGATGACAAACTCAGTAAATCTGTTTTTGAATTCTCTGTTTTTTACATTGCTGACAGTCTGACCGTCAAGTATATATTTTCCGATAAAAAATGCAGAACAAAAGTATAAAAGAAGCTCAATAGCATTCAGGATTATTCTAAGCATATTCATACCCTCATATAGTTTTCTTTTACAAAGGCTGTATATATTTTTTTGAATTCCTTTGACTTTATCCTGCTGACAGGTACCTTTGTCCCGTCAGACATGGTTATTTCCCTTCCTTCTATCATCGTCACAAAAAACAGATTTACAACAAATGATTTATGTATGCGGAAAAAGCAGTTCCCCGGCAGCATTCCGCTAAGTTTTGACAATGTATAGGAGCTGTGATATTTATGCTCTGCGGTAATGATATTGCTGCATTTTCCCTCGGCTTCAATATAGATTATCTCATCAGATCTTAAAGATATCCTCCTGCCGTTTTCAATAATAGTTATCGGCATTATCTGTTTCATGCCTGAAATAAAGCTGTCAAGCGCCTCAGTAAGCTTTTCCTTTTCAACAGGCTTAACAATGAATCGGAAGGGCTGAACCGCAAACGAATCATATACAAATTCAGGATAGGCAGTTACAAATACTATACCGCTGTTTATATTCCTTTTTCGTATCTCTTTGGCGATCTCAAAGCCGTCCGCCCCGTCTTTCATAACATAATCAAGAAATATCATATCATATTTTTCTTTGCTTTCAAGAAGGGTTTCACCGTTTTCAAATTCCGTTACGCTTATATTTATCTTTTTTTCCTGCTTGTATTCCATAATATCCTTTCTCAGGATATCACGGAATTCCTTATTATCGTCACATATTGCAATCTGCACTGCTGTCCTCCTTTGTCTGTTTCAGCTGTTTTCTTCGGCTTAAATAGAAATAAATATTCACAGAGTTAATAACAATCACTTATCATTCACATAAATATTATTTATATATGTGAATGTATGTGAATGGAAAAATCGAAACTCTGAGATTAATTATATATGAAAACTCACTAAATATAATTCTTACAAAGAAAAATAAAACAAAATAACAGTTTATTCCTATATTTATACCATTTACTCCGATATGTATTGTACGGCAGGCGAACAAATGGTAATATATCTGTGGGGTTATAAAAGGCTGCTGATGCAGTCAGATTTGATACAGCTTACAAGAATAATATTTTTGGCAACCTGGTAATCGAGGGGCGAAGGCTATGAGTCTTTGTCCCTCTGATTATTTTTTTCAGCCCGGAGCATACGGAAAAAATCCGAAAGGACAGTGCTGCATTTTTCTTCAAGGACACCGCCGCAGACCTGCGGTTTATGATTGAAGGGCAGTTCAAAAAGATCGACTATTGATCCGGCTGCACCTGCCTTGCTGTCACGGCAGCCATAGACGATGCGTTTTATTCTTGAATTGATAATAGCGCCGGCGCACATGGGACAGGGTTCCATAGTAACATAAAGCTCGCACTCCCACAAACGCCATCCGCCGAGATTTTTGCAGGCGTCGTTTATAGCAAGTATTTCCGCATGATAAAGCGCATTTTTTCCATATTCTCTTTTATTATATCCCCGACCGACGATTTCTCCATGTCTTACCACAACTGCGCCGATCGGAACTTCTTTTTCTTTTTGTGCTTTTTCAGCTTCATCCAAGGCAGCTTCCATAAAGAACTCGTCAGTTGTCACTTTGTTTTTCCTCGCTTTTTTTCATATAACATATATATTTTATATTCGGTGCTTTTGTCGTTTTCCTCCTGCTTCATCCAAGTACATATCAGTACGCCGTATCGTCTGAAAAGAAGGTTCATGATATCATCCATTATGCACATCACAAGACCTATTTGTTCATCATTATTCAGAAGATCAGGTGCGCCGATATCTTTCAGTTCAAGCTTTACATTCGGGCGCAGAAAGCCCGCTTCAATTCTTGTATTGGATATAAAAATGTTTGTGAACCATACATATTTATTGCGGTTTATATTGCTTTCGAGACTGAGCATTTTATCGAAATACTCCTGATTGAAATAATTCTCGAACAGAAAACCCGATATTCTGTGTACAAAATCGGCATTTGCATATTTTGAATAATATTCATTTCCTCTTGTCTGATCGGCTTCGAGCAGCTTATTTATCATCATTGCAGGGTCTTTGACGATAACGGTAGCTCTTTTTTCATACAGCGAAATATTCATTGAAGCATCGTCTGCATGGGATTTTTTTTTGATTTTAAGATTGTCGAGGTTGATTTTTATGCGGGAATGTTTAACTGTTATTCCGTCGATCTGTTTAAGGCTTCTGATTTCAGCGACCTTTCTGTGCTGAGCTTCGATCTTTGGCATATAAGTTTTTCCCTGGAATATCTCGCATGATGTTTCCTTATCGGTCACTACTCTCACATAGCCAATATGTTCTATATAGCTGAAGCTCTGGTCGTCATAGTTTTCCATACATTTCTGAAACAGGTAATTTGTCCTTTCCCTTTCAGAAGTAAAATTAATAGAATTATTTTTTCTCATTGCACATTCTCCCCGAATCAGACTCTATACACAATTTTATATCCCGTCCCCCCATTTGTCAACCCCCCGGCGAGCCGCCCAGCGTGACGC
>DEHG01000100.1:11043-42473 GCA_002351795.1 Ruminococcaceae bacterium UBA2806
GTACAATGTTCAATGTACAATGCATTAATGTACAATTTGTTACTATGTTTTTGCTCTATTACTGCTTTCTTCGGAATCACAAGAATAAGCCGGTAAAAGAACATTCGTAAACTAAAAAAGAGTGACAGTCGTGACCCTCATATATAAAAGTCTCTATTATACGCTTTTACTCTTGTCTTTTTATCATCGGTCATTTCATTTGGGCAAAGTCCCACGAATCCTCACTTTCCTTTTCACTCGTTGACTGCTTGAAAGGTTTTTCAGAGGTTCCCTACAGTTTTATAATGATAATAGAAAGAAGATAGACGGGAACAAGCGCAGCGCCTGCCGCAGAACTAAAAGTATCTGATAAACTGTATGGCGGGGGAGATAAGCGTTTTATCTTTTTTACCGCAAACGGCAGCAATAGCAATGTAAAAACTATGCTAACCGTTCCTGTGGCATAGAAAAAAACGGACTGGAACTGGGCGGATATCAGTTCTGCGGACGCCGCAGCAGTAAGCGTCAATAGATTATTTGCAAGATGGACTGCAATACAGCATAAAAGGCTGCCTGTGCGTATCCTTATGTATCCTATCACTATTCCTGCTAAAAAGGCAAAAAGCATATTAATATTGCCGTTGTGTATAGATGCAAAAAGCAGAGATGAAAATATCACCGCAAACCATTCGCCGCAGTTTTTTATTCCTGCAAGAATACATTCTCTGAACAGCATTTCCTCCATTACAGCAGGAAGAATCCCTGCAAATAAAAACATCAATATCCATTGAAGCATATCATAGCCGGAACTGCTGTCGGATAAGATATCGCCTTTCAGGAATGATGTAAGAAAGTTTAGCGACATACAGATGAATATTCCGCTTGCTATGAAAAAAGCTTTGTCTGACTTACTGCAAGTATCGTTACAGCGCAGATCTGCAAAGGCTTTGTCTTTTTTAACCAGAGCCTTGTTTATAAGCAGAGGGACGGACATTGAAAGCAAGGTCGATATCCCCATTCTCAGGGGCGGGATCACCGTTATCCTTTTTCCGATATAATAAAAGCCGAGACTGCATAATAATGAAACAATAACAGATACCGCTGCAAGGAAAACAGCGGTATTTATTCTTTTGCGAAAATCGTATTTTTCTTTTGCTGTCATATCTGATCCTTCATTTTTTCCGCAGCAAGCATTATTGCAGTTTTTCCGGAATGGAAATTAAGACTTCCCTGCATCCATACTGCATATGGTTCTCTCAGCGGCGCATCTGCTGAAAGTTCGATAGATGATCCGAGTGTAAAAGCGCCCGCAGCCATAATTACCTTGCTGTCATAACCAGGCATATCCCACGGTTCGGGTGTGACATATGAATCGATCGGTGACGCTGCCTGTATGCCCTGACAGAAGGAAACAAGTCTTTTCTCGTTTTCAAGGAGAATAGCCTGTATGATATCTCCTCTTTCCTCATCAAAGGACGGTGTTACTTTAAATCCGAGAAGCTCAAAAAGCGCTGCCGCAAAGACTGCTGTTTTCAGTGCCTCGCCTGTTACATGTGGCGCATTGAATGTACCCATAAAAAGCTCTCTGTTCTGACCGAGGGTACAGCCTATTTCCTTTCCGGTTCCGGGGGTAGTCAGACGGTAGGAGCAGGCTTCAACAAGGTCATGGCGGCCTGCAATGTATCCGCCTGTCGGGGCAATGCCGCCGCCGGGATTTTTGATAAGCGAGCCTGCCATCAGGTCGCAGAATTCACCGGGAGCTGTCATTTCAACATATTCGCCGTAGCAGTTGTCAAGCATTACAATGCAGTCAGGCGCAATGCTTTTTGCAAGCTCATATATTTTTTTGATGTCTTTATTAAGGAGTGTAGGGCGAAGGCTGTATCCCCGTGAACGCTGGATATATACCATTTTGGTATCGGGATGCACATTGTTTTTTATGCCCTCATAATCCACCGTACCGTCCGGAAGAAGGTCTACCTGTTCATAGTTAATGCCGAATTCACGCAGAGAGCCGCAGGAGTCTCCGCCTATGCCGATAACGCCCTGTAAAGTGTCGTATGGTATGCCCGTAACGCTTACCATTGTATCTCCGGGGCGCAGGACTCCGAAAAGCGCAACCGTAAGAGTATGAGTTCCGCTTGCAAAATTATGTCTTACAAGGGCATCCTCCGTTTCCAGTACCTCGGCATAAATGCTGTCAAGAACATCACGTCCCCTGTCGCCGTAGCCATAGCCTGTTGACGCAGTAAAACAGCTTTCACTGACCTTTGCATTCTGGAAGGCTTTGAGCATTTTCAGCTGCTGATATTCTGTGATACGGTCGATTGAATCAAGGTGAGGACGTGCCTTTTCCATAGCCTTTTCGCTGAGTTGAAGTATTTCATCCGAAATGTCAAAAAAATTATTATTCATTTAAACTTTCTTTCCTTTCATTTCCTGCATTTAAATAATATCGTTTTACTTTTCACATTATACCCTATTTAACTATATAATGCAACCTGCTCTGTTGTGACGAATATACCGATAGTCAGTAAATACCTGAATCCGTGAAAGTCCAAAGTATAGTTATTTAGGGAGCGCAGGCTATGCGCCAAGATTTTTTACGGGATGCTAATACAAATTGCACCTGTTGGGTGATATTATTTTTTCAAAAAACGTCATTCTGATGCGATATAAATGCATATTTAAAATCGAATTACACAGATTCAGGTATATAGCTTTTAAGTTTTTGCTTTTAAGCATTATCATATAGGCAAAATGTAGAAATATTATTTGATTTTAAAAGAATTCAAAAAATAGTATTGACATTTATTGCTTTTTTTTAGATAATTAAAGTAAGTGTTTTACTGTTAGTTATCAGCAGTAAAAGCGTTTTAGTATTAATATGCCGGTTCCTGTTTTTATCTGAAAACTAAGCTGATCCGGCGGATAATAAAAAGGAAAAGTGAAAAATGAGGGTTATTACAGGCTCGGCAAGAGGAAGAAAGCTGCAGTCGCCGCAGGGAAATGATGTAAGACCTACAACTGATACGGTAAAGGAATCGGTTTTCAGTATTATCCAGTTTGAGGTGGAAGGCTGCCGGTTTCTGGATGCGTTTGCCGGTTCAGGTCAGATGGGACTTGAGGCGCTGAGCAGAGGGGCTGAAAAGGCTTTTTTTATTGATAACAGCCGCCGTTCTATGAGTGTGATAAAAAAGAATATCGAGCTATGTTCCTTTTCAGGAGACAGGGCTGTTACTGTGCAAAGGGATACTATAAGCTTTTTATCATCAACAAATGAGAGGTTTGATATCATCTTTCTCGATCCGCCTTATGGTACGGGTCTTTTGCAGAAGGCAATGGAGCTTTGTGCAGGGATCACTGATAGGTATATGATCTGTGAGCATCCTACTGATGAAAGACTGCCCGAAAAGGTCGGCGGGCTTTCCTTGAAAAAGAATTATAAATACGGCAGCATTACTGTCAGCATCTATACTGTGCAGTGATCTGTAAAACGGAAAGAAAAAGGATGTGTATTAATGAAGGTAGCAATATGTCCGGGAAGCTTTGATCCCGTTACGCATGGTCATATAGATATCATTAAAAGGGCGGCAAGTATTTTTGATAAGGTGATCGTCGGCGTTCTGGTAAATGTAAATAAAAAGCCGTGGTTTACAATTGATGAAAGAACGGATCTGCTGAGAAAAACTGTGGGTGATATACCTAATGTTGAGGTCATCGGATTTGACGGTCTTCTTGTTGATTTCGCTGCGGAGCATAATGCAAATGTGATCGTCAAGGGTCTGAGGGCTGTATCCGATTTTGAATATGAATTTCAGATGGCGCTGACTAACAGCAAGCTCAATGATAAGATCGAAACTGTATTTCTTACTACAAGCTCCGAAAATCTGTATCTCAGCTCAAGCATAGTAAAGCAGGTCGGGCTTTTAGGTGGAGATATTTCTCCGTTTGTTCCCGAATGTGTACACGATGAGATACTATCAAGGATCAATAAAATGAAATAGTTATCGTAGACGGCATTAATAAAGCTGCTTTGTCATACTGAGTGTAAGTTAAGTTTTTTTATCGGAATGGCATCAGTAAAAATTTCTGTCGCTGATTATAATAGCTGAAAACTTAATTATAAAGGAGAAGTTGAATATGAAAATCGAAGTGCTTATTGATGAACTCCAGGAAATAATAGATGAGGCGTTCACTCTTCCGCTAAGCGGAGGAAAAACTGTTGTCAATACCGAAAGGATAAGAGAGATAATCGACGATATGAGATCGAATCTTCCTATCGAACTGAAACAGGCAAAGAGCATTGCGGCTGACCGTACCAATATTATCAACAAATCCAAGTCAGAAGCAGAGAATATCGTTCAGGAGGCAGAGGACAGATCAAAGACTATGATCCAGCAGGCTGAAGAAAAAGCAAACAATACTATAAAGCAGGCTGAGGAAAAGGCAAATGAAATGGTACAGCAGAGCGAGATCGTTCTCAGGGCGCAGAGCAAGGCAAATGATATCATTGCACAGGCTGATAAGCAGGCTTCCGAGATAAAGGGCGCTGCAAATGTTTATATTGACGGCTTAATGAAAAAGGCTGACGAGGATCTGTCCAATAACCTTGCTCAGCTTAAAAAGACAAGAGAAAGCCTGAAAAATTATCAGATGTCCGGAGGCAGCAAGCGTCCGTCCGCAAGACAGAAAAAGAATACACAGTGATCAGTTTTTAGCTTTTAGTTATTAGCGTATAATAAATATAGCGGAGAAAGAGTTCCCCTGATAACTGCCCGCTGACAACTAATAAGGGTGAATTATTTATGAGAAAAACCATATCACGTTTTTTGGTTATCGCTTTGGTGCTGCTGACAGCTGTTCTTGTCGGGTCGCTTGCAATGTATATCTATCAGGAAGGAACATCTCCCGATGGTTCGGAGCCAGCATTGAACATTCCCTTTATTCCTTCAAAAAAAGAAACGGCAGAGGAATACAGCAGGATCGAAACACTTAATCTTTCAAAGCAGACAAACGACAGTGATGAAATTTCCACTCATGGCTATGATTCTCTGACAAGCGATGATCTGAAAAAATTGTATAATGCGCTTGATGACAGCGTTTACCGCATTTCCGAAGAAATAAGCGATGACGGAAGATATAAAACTAAGATGATAGAGATAAACGGTGCGGATATGTCGTCTGCGGATATCAATTTATCAATAAATGCTTATCTTTACGATCATCCGCAGGTTTTTTGGATAGATAATTATTTCGGTTATCATTCTTCAAATGGCGTCACATATGTCGAATGCTATTCTGTGCTTTCGGGAAATCAATGCGAGCTGTATATAAAACGTTTCAATGATGCGCTCAGTGAAATGCTGTCGGATATTTCTGCCGAGGACGGCGAGTATGACAGGGAAAAGAAGCTTCACAATAAGCTGCTGAAAAAATGCACCTATAAAAAGGGCGTGGAATCACTGTCTGACGGCTGGGAGTATTTCAGCGCATACGGTGCATTGGTAGGCGGAGAGGCAGTATGCGAGGGCTATTCAAAGGCAATGATGCTGCTGCTGAATCTTGCGGGAGTTGACTGCACAACTATCAGAGGCAGCGGAGAAAGCAAGGATTCAGATTGGGAAAGGCATATGTGGAACCTTGTGAATATCGGCGGTAAGTGGTATCACCTTGACAGCACATGGGATGATAATGATGAAGATGAACCGTCATATGACTTTTTTAATCTTACAACGGATTCGATAAGGATAGATCATATACCTGATGTCCTTATCAGTGAATCGACGCATTTAGATAATTTCGATTATAATTTTTTCATGCCGGAATGTAAATCAACTGATATGAATTATTATTATGTTGAAGGTGTGGTAGTAAACAGTCTTGATGAAGAGGCAGGAAATGCTATTACAAACAAGATATACACCCTTAGTCAGAATAATGAGTGTTATGTGCATATACTTATCGGTGACAATGTTGAATATGATGATTTTATGAATCTTATGTTCAATAACGGCGGGAAACAGTTTTTCGATTACATTTAAAAAGGAAAAANNATCAGTTTTACGATTACATTGAAAGAGTAAACAGCTATCTTGGCGAGGAGCATTTCAGTACAAAGCGCTGCCGCCTTGTGGAAAATCCAAAGAAAAAAACTCTCCGTGTAAGACTTCTCGATCCGGAATAAAAACAATAAAAAAACAGGGCTGCCGCTGTCAAGCAACAGTCCTGTATTTTTTATGTTATCGGCAAAAGCTTTGGTTCATGCTTCTCGTAAACGGTAAAATGTGTGCAGCCGCATTCTGTGAGAATATCAAGACCCGTTTCGATCCCCGAACCGATATCTCCCCAGCGGTGTGCGTCCGAGCCTATCGTTATATATTTTCCGCCAAGCTCCTTGAAGCGTTTTACAACACTGATATCGGGAAGAGTTCTTCCGATTATCTGGCGCAGACCGGAGGTATTTATCTCGATAGCCTTGTCATTTTTTATTATCGTTTCAAGTACCTCGTCAAGCCTTTCGCTGTAACGCTTGAGGTCAACATTGATCTTTGAGTTTCCGATAATGTATCTTAGCGGGTAATCAAGGTGGGACATACAATCAAATAAATTCTGACGTGCAAGTTCCAGCAGCTCATCATAATACCTGTCAAGAAGCTTATAAACATTGTCTTCAGTATAGCTGAGAAAGTAAAAGTCCTTCTCACCCCTGAGATTATGCAGGGAACCAAGAATAAAGTCATAATCGGCAAGGGAAAGAGCGTCCTTTGCAGCTGCGGTATCCTGAGTCGGCTGACCAAGTTCAATGCCCGTATATACATGAAGTCTGTCGTTATACATTGCACGGGCTTTATTGATTTGCAGCAGAGAACGGGTGATATCGTCTCTGACATTGTTTTCAAAGTATTCGTTACATTCACAGTGGTCGGTGATCGTGATGGAATACATCTCCAGTGCGCTTGCCTGTTCGCAAAGCATGATAACGCTGTCCGTTCCGTCAAAGGAACATTCGCTGTGGGTGTGACTGTCGGAAATAAATCGGTATTTCATAAACTGTTCTCCATTTTCATTCTAAAGCTTGCTGATATTGATTATAACACAGATATATAAAATTTTGAACACATAATAGTGATGGAATTATATTAACTTTTAAGCGGTCGAATTATGCATTTTTGTACGTTAAGGCACAGATGAAAAAATAATGTCATTTAATAATTAGTGACAAAAGAAACAGTGTGTGTTATAATATAAGATAATGGTGCAGATTCAGAGGTGCTTGTCATGTTCATGCCGTCTGTTCTTCACTGTTTGATTTTACGATAACGGAGGTTATTATTTATGAATGCAGTTATAACTGTTCTGGGTAAGGATAATGTGGGTATTTTAGCAAAGGTATCTGCTGAGTGTGCGGCGGTAGGCGGCAATATTCTTGAGGTCACACAGTCCGTTTTACAGGGAATGTTTGCAATGATAATGTTTGTGGATATTACAAAGATTACCGTTCCTTTCTCTCAGCTTGCAGATCAGCTTGCAGAAAAGGGCGAGGAAATGGGCGTAAAGATCATAGTTATGCATGAGGATCTTTTTAATGCAATGCATAAAATATAGCCTGAAAACTGATGCAGTTAAGAAAGGAAAAAAGAAATGATCAATTCACATGATATACTTGAAACGATCAATATGATCGAAAATGAAAATCTTGATGTGAGAACCATTACAATGGGTATATCACTTCTTGATTGTATTGATGAGGATATTGATAAGGCATGCGCCAAGGTTTATGACAAGATATGCAGATATGCAAAGGATCTTGTAAAAACAGGCGAGGATATCAGCAAGGATTACGGTATTCCGATAATACATAAGAGAATATCTGTCACTCCTGTTGCAATGCTTGCGGCTGCCTGCCCGACAAAGAATCCCGTTAAATTTGCACAGACTCTTGACAGGGCTGCAAAGACTGTCGGCGTCAATTTTGTGGGCGGATACAGCGCACTTGTACATAAGGGCTTTTCACAGGGGGATTATGCGCTTATAGAAAGTATTCCCGAAGCTCTTGATGTTACAGAAAGAGTATGCTCCTCTGTAAATATCGGCAGCACAAAAGCCGGAATAAATATGGACGCTGTAGGAAAAATGGGTCATGTTATCCGCAAAACAGCCGAGCTTACAGCAGACAGGGACTGCATAGGCGCTGCAAAGCTTGTTGTTTTCTGCAATGCGCCGGAGGATAATCCCTTTATGGCGGGTGCATTCCACGGTCCGGGTGAAGCTGACTGCGTTATAAATGTCGGCGTATCGGGTCCGGGCGTTGTAAGAGCTGCCCTTGCAAAGGCGGGGGACTGCAATATAACAGAGGTCGCTGATATCGTAAAGAAAACTGCATTCAAGATAACGAGGGCAGGTATGCTTGTTGCAAAGGAAGCGTCAAAGCGTCTCAGCGTTCCCTTTGGCATAGTTGATCTTTCCCTTGCGCCTACTCCTGCAATAGGCGACAGCGTTGCATATATCCTTGAAGAGATGGGTCTTGAACAGTGCGGCGCACATGGAACCACAGCTTGCCTTGCACTTCTCAATGACGCTGTTAAAAAGGGCGGCGTAATGGCTTCATCCCATGTCGGAGGTCTTTCGGGTGCATTTATACCTGTAACTGAGGATGCGGGTATGATAGAGGCTGCAAGAAGCAAGGCTCTGTCAATTGTCAAGCTTGAAGCTATGACGGCTGTATGTTCCGTTGGTCTTGATATGATCGCAATTCCCGGCGATACTCCTGCTGATGTCATTTCGGGAATAATTGCTGATGAGGCTGCAATAGGTATGGTCAATTCTAAGACGACCGCTGTAAGACTTATTCCCGCTATCGGAAAGCAGGCAGGCGAGGAGCTTAATTTCGGCGGGCTTTTAGGAAACGGTCCGATAATGGATGTGAATATGAAGTCACCTTCAAGATTTATTGCAAGGGGTGGACGTATCCCGGCACCTATGCAGAGTCTTAAAAACTGAGGGGTATCTGTAAAAGCTTGTTTTTTGAGGTGCTGCAATAATGAGTAACAATGATGACAGAACTGCATATGATCCACGCCTTAAAGAAATAAAAGAAAGATTTCCCGATGCAAGGCGGACAGGTCCTGAGGATGCGAAGTCTGCATTAAGATCATATCTGATTCTTGGAATGATTTTTTTGATCATCGGAATAATGACATTTATACTCTCTGTTTCAATGGGTGATAAAGCAAAGGATTTTTTTCCCATGCCGAAACAGTTGAGGGCAGTGTTATAAGCGTTGAATCCAGAAAAGTAGGTTCACCAAAATATAAAAATACCGTTTACAGGGTTTTATATGCATATACTTATGATAATATTGATTATCATGACAGCGAAACCATCTCACCATATGATGCTGGCAGGCTGGGACTTAGTACAGGGGATGTATCGGGAAAGTCTGTAACAGTATATGTTGATGTGAGGGATCCGCAAACGACAAGGATCGTTTACACTGAGGGTACGCCTATGTATTTCCTGTTGATATTCTGTGTTATCGGAATTGTTCTGATAGTACTCGGAATTAAAATGTACAAAAGGTGTAAGGAAGGAAATGCAATAGTTTATCATGTCGGACGTTATGTTAAATACCTGAATACGGGTAAGAAAAGATAATATTACATAAATACCCGATTGTCTCTTGAAAAAAGTGTTATTCGGGCGTATAATATCAAAATGTGGACAGGCCTTTGACTGCCGTTTCCACTGATAATTTTTCACTGCTGAAAAGGGGGGACATTTATGGAGGATATGATCGCCAAGATCATAGACATGGATAAAAAAGCCAGAGATCTGACCGACGAAGCTCAGAGAAGCAAGATCAGCTATGAAAATGAAATTCTCAAGAAAAAAGAGAAGATAAAAAATGATTATCTTGACCGTGCCAAGGAGCGAATAGAGATCAATAAACAGACCGCTCAGAAAAAAGCTGATACACAGCTTAAGGAAATAGAAGAAAAAAACGATTCTGTTATCAGAAAGCTTAACAGCAGTTATTCCGAAAACGGTGATAAATGGGTCGATGAGATCGTAAAGCGGGTAGTAGGAGAGTAAAAAATATTTTCAGAAAGGAAGCATGCCTATGTCATCAGAGATGGCTTCAAATGCTATTCTGGCTAAGGCTCGTGCCATGTACGGAAAGTGTCTTTCCGATAATGACTACAGGCAGCTTATGGATTGCCGTAATGTGTCGGAGGTCGCTTCCTACCTGAAATCACGGACCAATTACAGGTCGGTTCTTGCGGGATTGAATGAAAATGAAGTCCACCGAGGACAGCTTGAACCGATACTAAGACAAAATCTCTATTATGATATATCTTCGCTTTCAAGATATGCAAGGGATAAGTCGCTGGTGTTCTCGAATTTCATTATTTCCGAAATGGAGATAGAACAGATCATACGCTGTCTTACACTGCTGAATATAGGACGTGCAGATGAATTTGTCTTCGGACTTCCGATGGCAATGACAAAATTTGCAAGGATCGACCTTAAAGCATTCAGTACGGTAAGAAGCTTTGACGATCTTCTGGATGTATTGGCGTCAAGTCACTATGCTGCCGCACTCAGAAAACACCGTCCAAAGGATGGCGAGAGGGCTGATATCTCAATTATCGAAGCTGAACTTAATAATCAGAATTACGCTATGGTAATGGAGGCTTTTGATAAGCAGAAAAGCACAAGGGACAGGGACGAACTGAAAGACACATTTTCTGCAATGCTTGATTTCAGAAATATATCCAGAATAATACGGCTCAAACGATATTTCAATTACAGCGCAGAAAAGATTATGCCTCTGCTGATACCATACGGAAAGCTTTCCAAAAGGACTGTTGAGGAGCTTTGCAGTGCCTCCGATGCAAGAGAGGTTTTCGAGCTTGCAAGATCGACATATCTTGGCAGGCTGATGTCAAAGCTTAAATATAACGATCAGTCCATGATGGCAAATGCTTTGCTGAGTATGTATTGCAAGCATCATCTGAGGCTTTCCGCCAATCCGACTATCGTAATGATATCCTATGTATATCTTAAACAGATAGAGATCGCAAATATTGTAAATATTATTGAGTCGACCCGTTACGGACTTTCACCTGACGAAAAGTCCGCAATGCTGGTAAGATGATAAGGAGGTGATTATGTGTCTGTAAAAAAAGTTAAGGCGATAAACATAATCGGTATGCTGTCTGAGCTTGATGAGGTGATAAAATTCTGCGGAGATTCGGAAATGTTCCATCCCGATGACGCAATGCTGTTTTATTCAAATACACAGGATTTTTCGCCGCTGAGTGATAAGAACCCTTATGCCGCACCGCTGCAGAGTCTGAGAAGTATTGCAGATATGGCGGGACTAAAGCTTGAATTTGTAAAGCTGACGGATTTCAGCGTAAGCGATAAAGGCGTTCTTAAATATGTTGATTCAACAGTTGAAAAGCTTGAAAAGCTTATAAATAAAAAGCTCGGTATCAAGCAGAAAATAGACGGCTGTAAAAGAAAAATAGAACAGGTCGGTCATTTCACGGGCGGCAATCTTGACTTTACGGAGATCATGAAGTGCAAGTATATCACTCCTTCATTCGGAAGGATACCGAATGAAAGCTATGATAAGCTTGAAAGCTTCGCAGATAATCCGTTTGTCATGTTCTTCCCCTGCACAGAGGATGACACTCATCATTGGGGCGTTTATTTCTGCCCTAATGAACCGTCCGAAAAGCAGAATATCGACAGGATCTTTTCTTCGCTGTACTTTGAAAAACTGGAAGTACCCGAAATTGCAGGCACACCCGAGGAGTATTTAAAGACCCTCGCAGACGAGCTTTCAGAGCTTCAGGATGAACAGGATAAGAATAAAAAAGAGCTTGATGAATTCTGGGCGTCTGAAAAAGAAAAATGCATGAAGTATTACAGCAGACTTCAGGAGCTGGACTGCTATCATGCGATAAAACGCTATGTATATAAATATCACGGCAGTTTTATTATGGTCGGCTGGATACCTGCCGATAAGGAAAAATATTTCACACAGCACCTTGACGGCATAAAAAGCGTTGAATATTCAATAAGCGACGGCGCAGAGGAAATGAAACATTCTCCGCCAGTAATGCTTAAAAACCCGCCGTTTATAAGGCTGTATGAATTCTTTGTAAAAATGTACGGTCTGCCCAGCTATAATGAGCTTGACCCGACAGCGATAGTTGCCTTTACATATACCCTTTTCTTCGGTATTATGTTCGGTGATATGGGACAGGGGCTTGTAGTGGCAATAGTCGGTTTCCTGATGTGGAAGCTGAAGAAAATGGAGATCGGACGTATACTCATCCCATGCGGAATATCAGGCATGATATTTGGTTCGATATACGGTTCCGTATTCGGATTTGAGCATGCGCTTGACCCCGTATATAAAGCATTGTTCGGACTTGATGAAAAGCCTGTTGAGGTAATGGATTCAAATACTATAAATATTATTATTTACGGTTCAGTGGCTATAGGTATCGTTACCATCGTCATAGCAATGATAATGAATATAGTATCCTCAATAAAGCGCAGGGATCCTGAAAGCGCTTTCTTCGGTTCAAACGGTATCGCAGGATTTGTATTCTATGTATCTCTTGTGGCAGGTCTTGTATGCCAGATGATCCTTGAAATAGAGATCATGACTCCTGCATACATTATTTGTCTTATAGTGATCCCTCTCGTTCTGATGTTCATGAGAGAGCCTCTCGGAAGACTTGCCGAGGGCAAAAAGAAATGGCAGCCTGAAAAATGGGGCGACTACTGCACACAGAGCTTCTTTGAGCTTTTTGAAATGTGTCTGAGCTATGTTACGAATACAATGTCGTTCCTCAGAATAGGCGCATATATACTTGTTCATGCAGGTATGATGATGGTTGTATTCACACTTGCCGATATGATGTCGGGCGTTGTTGGATATGTGATAATGGTAGTAGTCGGAAACGGTATCGTTATGGCGCTTGAAGCATTGCTTGTTGCGATACAGGTACTGAGACTTGATTACTATGAGATATTCAGCCGTTTCTATATCGGAGAGGGTCGTCAGTTTACGCCTGTTGTTGCGGGTAAGTCTGAGGAACAGATCTGAGATATCTGCTCAAAGGTAAAAATTCAGGTTTTAAAAACAGGATAATTTATTATTTTAAAAGTGAGGTTTTTATAATGTTAGATTATATTTTACTTGCAGTACCGGTAGTATTTTTAGTTGCATCGGTTTGTTTGGCTTATAATAATGTAAAGATCGGCAAAAGAACGCGCAAAAGCGCAGTTGTAAGACAGCTTGTTTCATTTGCAATAGTTTCATGCGTATGCCTTGCAATGTCAATAGTTGCTATGGCTGCAGGAGACGGCGAGAAGGCAGCACAGGCTGCAAATGCTGCTGCACAGGGCGGCGACCTTAATTTCGGTATCACAATGATGGCAGCTGCTCTTGCAACGGGTTTTTCCGGTATCGGCGGCGGTATCGCAGTAGGCGGCGCAGCTCCCGCAGCTATCGGCGCAACAAGCGAGGATCCCAAGTCTTTCGGTAAGGCTCTTATCTTCGTTGCACTCGGCGAAGGTGTTGCTCTTTACGGACTTCTTGTTTCCATTCTTATCATTTCAAAGGTTTGATTGTAAAAGTACTTTCTGTCTGATATGCCGGACAAAAAGGAGGAAAACATGAAATTCTATTTGATAAGCGATAATGTGGATACGCTGATGGGAATGCATCTGGCCGGCGTCAGCGGAGTTGTAGTCCACGAGGAAAATGAAGTTAAACAAGCCCTTACTGAGGCTATGAATATGGAGGATGTTGCGGTCATACTTATGACGGAAAAGCTTGTACAGCTTTGTCCGGAGCTTGTGTATGAACTCAAGCTCAACCACAAGCAGCCCCTTATCGTCGAGATACCGGACAGACACGGAAGCGGACGTGCAAAAGACTCAATTACACGATATGTGCGTGAAGCTATCGGCGTAAAGATATAGGCATAGGTCATAGGAGGTGTGAATATGCCCGGAACTGTCAGTAAAACAGACAATTTTCTAAAAGCGATAGAAAAATATGCAGAGGAACAGCGCAGCAAGATACAGTCTGAAGCCGAGGATTTCAGGGAAAGAGAACTGAATAAGGCAGAGGAGGAAGGTCTGAGAGAAGCGTATGTCCTCATTCAGAAAAAAATGACAGATATCAGAACGCAGATAGCGGCTGATCTGTCAAGAGCAGAAACTGCAAGCCGCAGAAAGACATTTGTACGCAGAAAGCAGATAGAGGATGAGGTTTTTGAAAAAGCCGCCAAAAAGCTTGAGGCTTATACAAAAACTGATAAATATGCCAAAAGCCTTGAAAAAAGCGCAAAGGATATTTCAAAGGTACTCGGTGCTGATGATGTTGTACTTAAAGTCAGAAAGAGCGATCTTGCAAAGAAAAATAAGATCGTTCTTGCCTTCGGCAGAAAATGCGAGGTCGAAGAGACAAACGATATCCGCATCGGCGGAATGATCGGCGTAAGCAAGAAACTCGGTATTCTCATTGATGAGACTCTTGACAGTAAGCTTGAAGCTCAGCGTGAATGGTTCTGTGATAATTCAGGTCTGAAAGTTACCGAATAATGAAAGATGGGATGAAATAAATGACTGATAAAGATGTTATTTTTGGTATAAACGGTCCTGTTGTTACCGTAAAAAACACCAGAAGCTTTTCCATGATGGAAATGGTTTATGTTGGTGAATCCCGTCTGGTAGGTGAGATCATCGGTATTAATGATGAATTTACCACCGTACAGGTTTATGAGGAAACAACAGGTCTGAAACCCGGAGATCCGATCTATGGAACAGGAGAGCCTATGAACGTTCTCCTCGGACCGGGTATTATAGACAATATTTTTGACGGTATCGAGCGTCCCCTTAAAGCAATAGAGGAGCTCAGTGGTTCCTTTATATCAAGGGGCGCTTCCGTATCATCTCTTGACCTTAACAGATACTGGAATGTCAAGATAAAAGTAAAGGTCGGTGACAAGCTAAGCGGTGGTCAGATATATGCTTCCTGCCCCGAAACAGCTGTCATCGAGCATAGATTTATGGTGCCGCCGACACTCAGCGGTACTGTTACAAGGGTCGAGCCTAACGGAAAATATAAGCTCAAGGATACGATAGTTGTAATAAAGGATGAGAAAGGCGAGGAGCATGATCTTACCCTTTGTCAGCAGTGGCCTATCAGACAGGCAAGACCCAATGCCGAAAGACTCCCCGCTGATATCCCGCTTATTACGGGTCAGCGTGTCATGGATACAATGTTCCCGATAGCAAAGGGCGGTACTGCCGCTATTCCGGGCGGATTCGGCACAGGTAAAACAATGAACCAGCATCAGCTTGCAAAATGGTGTGATGCCGATATCATAGTATATGTAGGCTGCGGTGAGCGTGGAAATGAAATGAGCCAGGTTCTTGACGAATTCTCGGAGCTTATCGACCCGAAATCCGGCAGACCTATGACGGACAGAACGGTGCTTATCGCAAATACGTCAAATATGCCTGTTGCGGCTCGTGAAGCGTCCATTTATACAGGACTTACCCTTGCGGAATATTACCGTGATATGGGCTATCATGTAGCGATCATGGCGGATTCAACTTCACGTTGGGCAGAGGCGCTCAGAGAAATATCAGGCCGTCTTGAGGAAATGCCTGCAGAGGAAGGCTTCCCGGCATATCTGCCTTCAAGACTTTCGGAATTCTATGAAAGAGCAGGCCGTATAAAGACTCTCAGCGGAAGTGAAGGCTCCGTTACGATCATCGGTGCAGTATCTCCGCAGGGCAGTGACTTCTCCGAGCCTGTAACTCAGAATACCAAGCGTTTTACAAGATGCTTCTGGGCGCTTGATAAATCGCTTGCATATGCAAGACATTATCCTGCAATAAACTGGATGGACAGCTACAGCGAATACTTTACCGACCTTGACCCGTGGTTCAGGAACAATTTAGGTGAAGATTTCATAAAATACAGGAATAAGATAACAGCTCTTCTTCATGAGGAAAGTGCGCTTATGGAAATAGTAAAGCTTATCGGTTCGGATGTACTTCCCGACGACCAGAAGCTTGTTATCGAGACAGCAAAGGCTATCCGTGTAGGTTTCCTCCAGCAGAATGCTTTCCATCCGGACGATACATTCGTACCGCTTGAAAAGCAGAAGCTTATGATGAAGGCAATACTCCATCTGTACAATAAGTCAAAGCATATTATTGCTGCGGCAATTCCGATATCAAGGATAACGGAGCTTGGACTTTTTGAAAGACTGGCAAAGATGAAATATGATATCCCGAACAACAAGCTTGAGATGTTTGATGACCTTATCAAGGATATCGACACTTCCCTCGCAGCGCTTACGGCGTAAAAGCGGGTCAAATACAATACGAAAGAAGTGAAATGAATGATTCTCGATTATGTTGGCGTAAAGGAGATCAACGGATCTCTGATCGTGCTTGATGATGTGGAAGGCGCATCCTTTGAGGAAATGGTGGATATCCGTCTTGACAATGGTACGATTCGACATGGAAGAATAGTTCAGATAGAAGGTAAGCGTGTTGTTGTTCAGGTTTTTGAGGGTACGAAATCCATTTCACTGGACAATACACGAACAAGACTGAAAGCCCGTCCCATGGAGCTTGCGCTTTCTCCTGAGATCCTCGGCAGAGTGTTCAGCGGTGCAGGCGATCCTATCGACGGCTTCGGGGCAGTTTATCCCGAAAAGAGAGCAAATATCAACGGTACGCCTATGAATCCCGTTTCCCGTATTTATCCGAGAAACTATATAAATACCGGTATTTCGACAATTGATACTCTTATGACGCTTATCAGAGGTCAGAAGCTGCCGATATTCTCAGGATCAGGCATGAAGCATAATGAGCTTGCCGTACAGATAGTAAGACAGGCAAAGATATCGGATACAGAGGATAATAATTTCTGCGTTGTTTTTGCTGCAATGGGCGTTAAAAATGACGTTGCGGATTATTTCCGCAGAAGCTTCGATGAAAGCGGCGTTCTTTCACGAGTTGTAATGTTCCTCAACCTTGCAAACGATCCTATCATTGAACGTACACTTACACCGAGATGTGCGCTTACAGCGGCGGAATACCTTGCATTTGAGCTGAATATGCATGTACTTGTCATTATGACGGATATGACGTCATATGCCGAGGCTCTTCGTGAGTTTTCATCGTCAAAGGGCGAGATCCCCGGAAGAAAGGGTTTTCCCGGATATCTTTATTCCGACCTTGCATCTCTTTATGAAAGAGCAGGCATGGTCAAGGGCAGCACAGGTTCCGTTACTCAGATACCGATACTGACAATGCCCAATGATGATATTACTCACCCTGTTCCCGACCTTACAGGATATATCACAGAGGGTCAGATAGTTCTTGACAGACAGCTTGAGGGTCAGGGACTGTATCCGCCCGTATCCGTACTCCCGTCGCTTTCACGTCTTATGAAGGACGGCATAGGTGAGGGTTATACAAGAAGTGACCATCAGCCCCTTGCAAATCAGCTTTTTGCGGCATATGCAAGGGTACAGGATGCAAGATCACTTGCAAGCGTTATCGGTGAGGAGGAGCTTTCTCCCACTGATAAGAAATATATGCAGTTCGGTAAGCTTTTTGAGCAGTATTTTGTAAATCAGGGCTATACCGAAAACAGGACAGTCGAGCAGAGTATCGACCTTGGCTGGAAGCTGCTTTCGACCCTGCCGAGAACAGAGCTTGACCGTGTTGATGACGCTTTGCTTGACGAGCATTATATTGACGACCCCGAACTGATATCATTCGATGTTTTCAGAAGTGCGGCGGATCAGAAGGAAGACGAAGACTAATGTGAGGAGGCGGACGCAGTGGCAGTACAGGCAGTGCCTACAAAAGGCAACCTGATGGCATATAAAAAATCACTAACCCTCGCAAAAACAGGCTACGAGCTTCTTGATAAAAAGCGTAATATATTGGTTCGTGAGATGATGACGCTTATCGACAGGGCAGCAGAGATCCAGGACAAGATCGACGCAACCTACAGCAAGGCATATCTTGCTCTGCAAAAGGCCAATATCCGTATGGGCTATATTGACGATATTGCAAAGTCCGTTCCGGAGGAGGATTCGCTGAAGCTTACATACAGAAGTGTAATGGGTGTGGAAATACCCATTGTAACGATTGATAAGGAAAGCGGAGCGGAGCTTGTATACGGCTTGCAGATGACCGATCCTACAATAGATGAAGCCTATGCCTGCTTTACTGAGGTAAAGAGGCTTACGGCGGATCTTGCGGAGGTGGAGAACAGCGTATATCGTCTTGCGGACTCTATCAAGAAAACACAGAAGCGTGCTAATGCGCTTAAAAACATCATGATCCCCCGTTTTGAAGAGGGTGTGAAATTCATTACCGAAGCGCTTGAGGAGAAAGACAGGGAAGAATTCTCACGTCTTAAAGTCATTAAGGCGCAGAAGGAAAAGAAGAAAAACAAACAGGAACCGAAAGTACAGTGACAAATATCGGTTTTTCACAATAATAGAACCTCGCAGACAGGATGAGTTTTTTCTGTCTGCGAGTTTTTGTTATAATAAATGCAGGAACAGTGTCTGATATATCGGATCTTTCTTTTATTATTGAGAAATAAACTTGTATAATAAAATGTTTAATTCAGAGGAATAATAAAAAATAACAAAAAAATTGATATTATCAAACGACTACTAACAATAAAAAACGGTAAAAAAGCCAATTTTTAATGCTAATCTCGAATAATTCTAAGTTTAATTCCAGCGTGAAATAATAAAAAACGGGAAAAATTCGCATTAATAAAAATTTACATTTTGTTCATTTTTTTGTTAATAAATTTCTGTAGTGAAATTTAGAAATATAGAATATACTGTTGAAAAAATATTGTTAGATTTATATAAAATATACAGTATGCAATATAAACTGCATAAAATTCAACAGAGAAATTTGTTGAAAAAACAAGCGTAAGTGAGTATATTGTATAAGTTTCAACAAGTTTCTTTTTGCATATTGGCACTTGTTATTTTTTGGGACATATTTTATAATTTTATAAGTTGATAAAATTATTAGTGAGGTGTAATTCATGAGATTGCGAAAGCAAGCACTTGGAAATCGCAACATGGTTGGTGTCAGGGTTGAAGAAATCCGCAAAAAAAAAGGCATGAAACAGAAAGAGCTTCTTGCACAGCTTCAGGTCAGAGGGGTTGACATGAATGCATCGGGTCTGTCCAAGCTTGAAGGACAGGTCAGATATGTGACAGATATCGAGCTGGTTGCCCTTGCTGATATTCTTGAGGTGTCTGTTGACAGACTGCTCGGACGTGAAAAAGGCTGAATACTAATGCTGCAGTCGATGCTCCCATTCGCTGAATGGGAGCATTTCTCTCTTTATACAAAAAACGATAATATGATCGGGCGATTATAATACATAAGTATCTGTAACTTCAACAAAAATTCCGTAAAAAATTAGAAATATGTATTGAATATTTCGGATAAATGGATTATAATAGTAAAAGAATTACTCTTTCATTCTAAGGAAACGCTGTAATAGTCATTGATCGTTTTTGTCGGAGTATTTTCCTGCAATAGCCGGATCCGTTTTATCAGACTTTGATACTGTTTATTCCGTGTTTCCTAATTTATTAAAAAAACAGAATCAGGAGGAAAAGTATGAGAAAAGTATTATTTGTAGCTTCCGAATGTTATCCTTTCGTAAAGACAGGCGGACTTGCAGACGTTGTAGGCGCACTTCCGAAGATGATAAATAAGGATGAATTCGATGTAAGAGTTGTCGTTCCGAAATATATGTGTATCCCCTGGGAGTACAGACAGCATTTCCATTATATCACAAGCTTCTATATGGATCTCGGTCATATTCAGGAGCATAAATACGTCGGCATTATGATGTATGAATTTGAGGGCATCAAATATTATTTTATAGATAATGAATGTTATTTCGGCGGAGATTCCCCCTATGGTGATATCAAATGGGATATTGAGAAATTTACATATTTCAGCAAGGCGGCTCTCGCTATTCTTCCTGTAATTGATTTCAAGCCTGACATTATCCACTGTCATGACTGGCAGGCAGCTCTTGTTCCGGTATTCCTTCACACACTTTTCAAGGACAACGGTTTCTTCTGGGGCATAAAGACAATAATGACTATACATAACCTCAAGTTCCAGGGTATATGGGATCTTAAAACATTCCGTTATCTTACAGGCTTCCCGGAGTATGTGTTCTCGTCACAGAATATGGAATATTTCAAGGACGGAAATATGCTCAAGGCTGGTATAGTTTTCTCCGATTATGTTACAACTGTAAGTGATACATATGCCGGTGAGATACAGATGCCTTATTATGGCGAGGGTCTTGACGGACTTATGCGTCATAAGAATTATGCTCTTTGCGGTATTGTCAACGGCATTGATTATAACGTATATAATCCGGAGCATGATATTCAGATATTCGAGCATTATACCGCTCAGTCTATCGGTGAAAAGAAGGTTATGAATAAGAGAGGTCTTCAGCAGGAGCTTGGTCTTCCGGTGGATGACAATAAATTCATGATCTCCATAATTTCAAGACTTACCGACCAGAAGGGTCTTGACCTTGTAAATTATGCAATAGAAAGGATCACTGACGAGCATACTCAGTTTGTTATTCTCGGTACAGGCGATCAGCAGTATGAAAATACCTTCAAGTATTATCAGTATAAATATCCGGAAAGAGTTTCCGCAAATATTTTCTATTCGGATAACAGGGCGCATAAGCTTTATGCTGCTTCTGATGCAATGCTCATGCCCTCACGCTTTGAACCCTGCGGACTTACACAGCTCATAGCTCTGCGTTACGGTACAGTTCCGATAGTAAGAGAAACAGGCGGTCTGCGTGATACGGTACAGCCTTATAACTGGTATGACAATACAGGCACAGGCTTTACCTTTGCAAACTATAATGCAGAGGAAATGCTCAATGCCATCAACTATGCTAAAACCGTTTACTTCACACAGAGAGACCGTTGGAATGAGATCGCTGCAAGAGGCATGAGAATGGATTACTCATGGGCAAGATCCGCAAGACGTTATGAGGAGCTTTATTACAACCTCACAAACTGGTATTGATTACTACGTACTCCTTAAATATTTACCAGGCTCCCTGCAGCAGAGTCACGCCTGCTGCAGGGAGCCTGGTTTTTAATTTCGTGATGCAACTATATTTCCGCAGGCGTCAATGACGTTAACTGATACACTGACGGAGCTGTCTCCGGTAATTGCTCTTAGCTGTCTTTCGACTGCCGATATACTGTTGTCGGTATTTTCAAGCTGTTGCTTTATCACTGATACGCCCTCATCGGGAACGCATTGTTCAAGCTGGATATTAATTATCAGCCTGCTGTTTTCAACGGATGTTGTTATCTTCGCTGTTCCGTCACCGAATCCGCCGGCTATGCTGTCAAGGGCATTTTTGACTGCGCCGGTTTCAATGATATCCTTCAATGTTAAGGGTTCCTCGTCAGTACTTTCCCCATCGGCTGATTTTTGCCTTGTGAATGTTCTTGAGCCTATTTCCGTACCGTCCGCAGTCTGTATACGGGCAAGAATATTGATATCCTTCGTTGTTGTAGTCGTTTCAAGCATTTTGATATACATATCCGCCTGAGATTCAGCGCTGTTGAAATAGGATTCTATCATATCGTCATTATAAAGAGAGGGGTCTGTCCCTTCCTTTATTGTAGCTGTAACAACTACAGTATGATCGTCGGCTGTTTTTACATCAATATCGTACATATCGCTTTTATATTCATTTTTTGCTGTTTCGATGATCACTTTAGCCTCGGGGCTTTTATAAAAATCCTCAAGGGTATAATCCTGCGCCTCGCCGCTGAAATCCACAAACTCAAGTGAAGCTTCGCTTTCGTCGGACGAAACAGTTTTTTCCTTGCTTTCCTGCTTGCTGCTTTGTTCTTGAAGGACGCTGCTTTCGGTATCGGCAGATATTTCTTCCTGTGATATTTCAGAGGAAGAAGAAACGCTGCTTTCTTTCAGACTGTGATCCTTTGTTTGCTGTTTGCCGCAGCCGCAGAAGGTCAGTATCATAGCTGCAAGTATAGTAAATATTATTCCTTTTTTCAAAAAAATCCCTCCGTTTACATAGGGTAAACTCTGAAAACTTTTCCAAAGCAGTCAAAGCATTCGTTGGCTTTGCTTTACACTGCGATCTAAAAAAATTTTTCAGAGATGCCCATTAGATGTCATTGTGGTCTGTTGTTTACAAATTCAAATCTTGTGACGTCAAATATTCCGCGGTCGGTGATGCGTATTTCGGGAATTACAGGCAGAGCCATGAAGGAAAGAGTGATGAACGGATCTATTTCCGGATTTACACCAAGCTTGTATGCCTTCCTGATGATAGATTCCAGATCAGAAATAAGCTCATCAGCGGGGCTTAGACTCATAAGTCCGCCGAGAGGAAGTGAAAGCGAGCCAATGACCTTTCCGCCGCCTGTAATGACATATCCTCCGCCGATCCTTTTAAGCTCCTCGCAGGCAAGGAACATATCTCTGTCGTTGTCTCCGACCACTACAATATTATGACTGTCATGTGCGACGGTAGACGCAACTGCGCCGTGAATATTTCCGTACCCGTGAATATATCCTACCCCGGAATTACCTGTGGCATTGTGCCTTTCAATAACGGCGATCTTTTTTATCGTTCCGTCATGGATGCCTTCTTTGATCTCGGCTTCGGAAAAAATGAGCTTCTCAGTAATTATCTGTTTGTTCACTATGCCGATCACATAGTGCATATCCTGTTCGGGAATGGTAAATGTATCCGGAGATAAAGGCGCATAATTAACTCTGCTGAGGAGCTGACTGCTGTATTTAAGCGTTTTCGGCTCGTCAAGCTCCTCAATATTTTTCCCGTCCTTGTACACGGATATTATATCAAATTCTTTAAGATTGTCAAGTACAACTAAATCAGCTTTATATCCGACAGCAACAGCGCCGATATTTTTCAGGTGATAAATATTTGCTGCATTTATTGTAGCCATCTGAATTGCCTTTATCGGATCAAGTCCAAGCCCGGCGGAGCGTTTTATGTTATATCTGATAGTTCCGTCACGTCTTATATCCGCTAAGTGCTTATCGTCTGTACAGAAAGCAAGGCGGGAGGTGTCGATGCCGCTTTTAACAACACCTGATATAATACTGTCAAGGTTGCGGGAAGCGGAGCCTTCTCTTACAAGCACAGCCATACCTGCCCTGAGCTTTGTAACGGCTTCGGTATAGGAAATGCTTTCATGATCTGTGTCAATACCTGCACAGATATAAGCGTCAAGCTCCTTTCCTGCACCCATGGGAAAATGACCGTCAATGACTTTATCGGAAAAAATATTGAGCTTTTCTATAATATTCTTATCACAGGACAGTACGCCGACAGCATTCATCATTTCGCCAAGTCCCAATACATTGGGATCGTTTTTGAAATAAGAAAGCTCTCTTGCTTCAAGGACAGCGCCCGAATGTTCAAAGGGCGTAGCGGGTACGCAGGACGGAAGCATTACAAAATAATTGATCGGTGTGCGGCGTGCAGCTTTGAGAATTTCCGCAATTGCCGTCATTCCGCCCACATTTGCAATTTCGTGCGGATCTGTTATAATAGTGGTAGTACCCTGGCGCAGTTCTTCCATAGCATATACCTCAGGCGCTGCCATAGAGGATTCTACATGGACATGAGAATTGATAAAGCCGGGAACGACATATTTCCCGCCGATATCCTTTTCGGTTTTGCCGCTGTAGCTTCCTGCGCCGACAATTATTCCGTTATCAATGGCAATGTCGCCTCTGACGATCTCGCCGGTAAAGACATTGACAATATTTGCATTTTTCAGCACAAGCTCACATTGACCGTTAGTCAGGGCAGCCTTGATCATTTTTTCTATTTTCATTTTAATACCTCCATTTGACATTCAGAATTATTAAGCAGAGTTTGTGCATGGACAAACAATTGTTTTATATAAACTATCCCCGGAAACAGATATTCTTTTCACCCACACAAAGCGATAATGAAGTTTACAGATTCAATCAGTATCACGGCGGGTTAAGACTGTATGCAGGCGATGCAGTTGTAAATGTTGATGCCGGTACAGGAATGATCGAATATGTAAGCGCTTCCGTAGCAGATGCAGATGTGCTTAAAACAGTACAGCTTGACGATATCCTGAGCGAGAAGGATATCACTGCAAAAGATCCTTCATTGAGGATAAAGGAAAAAATAATATGGAACGTAAACGAATACAGCAAAGCACCTGTTGTAGCATATGTTACGGTAAGCGAGGATGATTACGTCATCATTTCGGCAGTTGACGGAGAAATCATTGCAAAGTGGTCGCTCATGGTTACCTGATATCATTATACAACATTATTTTAGTAATAACAAGATATGGATGAATTTTTACAGGGGTTTACAACAGGGTCAAAATAGTATATACTAAAAATACAGTAAAGATACCTGTAAAGGGTATTTCTTAAACTTTTGAAAAGAGGATGTATAAAATTGAAGCTTTATGAAAAGACGCTTAATAGCAAGGATATATTTGTAGGAAAGGTCATCCATGTAATGCATGACGAGGTGGAGCTTGAAAACGGTGAAACTGCAATGAGAGAGATAGTCGCCCATCCCGGCGGAGTTTGTGTGGCGGCAATTGATGAAAATAAGGAGCTGTTTTTTGTAAGACAGTTCCGTTATCCGTATAAGGAGGTCACTCTTGAACTGCCTGCGGGAAAGCTTGAAAAGGGACAAAACCCTCTCGAAAACGGAAAAAGAGAGCTTCTTGAGGAAACGGGAGCTGTAGGAAGGGAATATATGAGCCTCGGAAAGCTTTACCCAAGCCCCGGATACTGCGGAGAGATAATCCATCTCTATTTCTGCAAGGTCGATCATTATGAAAGACAGCAGCTTGACAGCGATGAATTTCTGAATGTGGAAAAGATCTCACTGGATAAGGCGGTAGAGATGGTGCTGAATAATGAGATACCTGATTCAAAAACTCAGGTCGCAGTGCTGAAGGTCGCTGCGCTGTTCAGCAAGGGGATACTGTAAAGCAGATGATAATTGATCTGCGTATCAAAATATAATGTCCCATGCTGTAATAACAGGAAATGGTGAAAAAATGATTAATCCTATTTTGATAGTAATTGCTGCCGCAGTGTTTTTATCGGCAGCGGTGATAACCTTTATAAACAGACCTAAATTCCCGCTTACGGCGGCGACTTTGCTTGTGATACTGATATTCTTTTTGTTTGAGACATTCTCGATAGATCAGACGATCATGGACGTTTCGGGAACAGGGGCATTCAGTCAGTTTGTGAAATTTTCGGTCATGAATGATAAGCCGTCATATGAGTATCTTGAAACGTCGTTTACAGTTTTCTCATGTATAGATATTGGTCTGTTTATTGCGTCGCTGATATCAATGTTTATCGAAACCCTGTCTATACTGCATAAGAATTCAAAAATATGAAAGATACCGGAATTTATATACATATACCATTTTGCGAAAGAAAATGTCCGTACTGCGACTTTTTCTCAAAAAAGGGTTCGCCTGCGCTTTATGATGAATATACTGACAGGATGTGTGAAAAAGTAGTCACCTCGCCATACAAGGGAAAAATAATTGCCGATACACTGTATTTCGGCGGCGGCACACCCGGTCTTATCGGCGCAGAGCGTATAGCAAGGCTGATCGGGGCTGTCAGGCAAAGCTTTTGCATTGATACGGATAATGCAGAGGTTACTGTAGAGCTTAATCCAGGCGGCGAAGAAATGGATTTTGCGCTTCTGAAAAGTGCAGGCGTGAACAGGATATCTTTCGGGCTTCAATCGGCTGTAGATGATGAGCTGAAAGTCCTCGGCCGCCGTCACAGCAGAGATGATGTTATAAGATGTACAGATTATGCCCGCAAAGCGGGATTTGAAAATATTTCGCTTGATCTTATGATAGCCGTTCCTGGTCAGACTCTTGAAAGCCTGCATGAAAGCGTCAGGTTCTGTATAGATCAGGGTGCGGAGCATATTTCCGCATATATATTAAAAATAGAAGAGGGGACTCTGTTTTACCGCAGAAAAGACAGTCTTTCTCTGCCTGATGATGATGAAACAGCGGGAATGTATGAATATCTATGTAAGCTGATGAAGGAAAACGGCTATGAGCATTATGAGATCTCAAATTTCTGCAAAAGCGGTCATGAGGGACGGCATAATCTTAAATACTGGCATGATGAGGAATATCTGGGCTTCGGGCCTGCCGCACATTCGTTTATAGACGGAAGACGGTTTTATTGTCCTCGTTCGTTCGACAGCTTTTATAAAGATGCAATAATTGACGACGGTGAGGGCGGCAGCGAAGAGGAATATATAATGCTTGGTCTGCGCCTTGCGGAAGGTATCGTATCATCACGGTTCAGGGAAAGATTCGGATATGATATCCCGCAGCATTATTTAAGAAAATGCAAAGCGCTCAGTCAGGCAGGACTTGTGCATATTCTGCCAGACGGCGGATTTGCGCTTACGGAAAAGGGATTTTTGGTGTCAAATGCTGTTATAGCAAACCTGACAGAATAAGGAGAATGAGTATGTCATTTAAGAAGAGAGAATATGTTGTTGCAGAGGTATCAAGAAAGGCTGAAAAGACGCTTTTTCTCGGACATCCATGGATATACGATACTGAGGTAGTATCACTTGACGGGGATATCTCTGACGGCGGACTTGTAGATGTTGTGAACGGAAAGGGACGCTTTATCGGAACAGGCTTTTATAACAGCAATTCAAAGATAAGGATAAGACTTATTTCCCGCAATGCAAACGACCGTTTTGACGCTGCTTTTTTTGAAAGAAGAATAAGATATGCATGGGAATACCGTAAAACCGTAATGGGCGATGACCTTGACTGCTGCCGTATTATCTTTGGTGAAGCAGATACTTTTCCGGGTCTTACCGTTGATAAATTTTACGACATACTTGTTGTCCAGACTCTTTCACTTGGAATTGAAAAGAGGAAGGATATTATTTTTCCGCTTTTACATAAGGTGCTGACGGAGGACGGCTTTGAGATAAGGGGCATTTTTGAAAGAAATGATGTCAAGGTCAGAGAGCTTGAGGGCATGGAGCAGGGAAAGGGCTTTTATCCTCTCCCCGGAATATCTGTACCGACGGAAACAAGTGTTGTTATTGAGGAAAACGGCATAAAATACAATGTCGATTTTGAAAACGGGCAGAAAACAGGATTCTTTCTCGATCAGAAATATAACCGCCTTGCCGTTGCAAAAATAGCAAGGGGCAGGAAGGTGCTTGACTGCTTTACGCATACGGGTTCATTTGCGCTGAACGCCGCAAAGGGCGGGGCTGAAAAGGTATGTGCGGTAGATATTTCTCAGGAAGCTGTCGATATGGCGAGAAGAAATGCTCAGCTCAACGGTCTTGAGGGAAACATGGAATTTGTATGCGAAAATGTATTCGATCTGCTTACAGCCATGACGGGCAGGGAAGGATATGACTTTATCATACTCGATCCGCCGGCGTTTACAAAATCGAGAGCAACGATACAGAGTGCCGCAAGAGGTTATAAGGAGATCAATCTTCGTGCAATGAAGCTTCTTCCCACAGGCGGATATCTTGCGACCTGTTCATGCTCGCATTTTATGACGGAGCAGCTTTTTGAGCAGATGTTAAGGGATGCGGCTCAGGACGCCCATGTTCAGCTCAGGCGGATAGAATACCGCCAGCAGGCGCCGGATCATCCTGTTTTATATAACGTACCTGAAACAGAATATCTGAAATTCTATCTTTTCCAGATAGTAAGATAGTGACTGATAAAGAATAATCATAATATCGGAAGCAGCGGCATATTTTAGTATGACCGCTGCTTTTGTATATATGTGATAAAGGAGGATGGAATTGACGGGAAATAAAACGGGACATCAGTTTGAATACAGAATGAGAAAAATTATTTCTATAATAACGGCTGTGAATATAATGATATGTCTGACAGGCTGCGGATATGAAAATGTTCAGAAAGCTGATGCCGAGAAATGTATAAGGATACCTGTTCTGATGTATCACGGGCTTACGGAGTATGAAGAACTGAGAAATCAGTATATGATACATCCGTCTTTGTTTGAGGACGATCTCAGATATCTTATGAAGCAGGGATATACAACAATATTTGTAAGCGAGATTGTTGATTTTTTTGAAAATGGAAAAAAGCTGCCCGAAAAGCCTGTTATTCTGACATTTGATGACGGGTATCTGAACAATTACACCTATGCGTTTCCGCTGCTGAAAAAATACAGATGTAAGGCGGTAATATCTCCGATAGGCATTTCTGCGGATGAAGCGCAGGATGAAAAGTACCGCAGCCCGAAATGGTCCCAGTGTAAATGGGAGGAACTGAAGGAAATGAGCAGCTCGGGGCTGGTACAGATAGAAAACCATACATTCAGCCTTCATAAAAACACGGATACTGTTCATGGAGCTGCAAAAAAACGGAATGAAAGCGATGAAGAATATGAAAAGCGTCTGAAAGAAGATCTGACCGAAGCCAATAACAGAATTTGTAAAGCAACAGGCAGAAAGCCCTGTACATTTGTCTATCCGTTCGGCGCAAAAAGTGAAAGTACGGAAAAGATAGTGCGTTCACTCGGTTTCAAAGCCATTCTTGACTGCGAGAGCAAGATGAATGTTATTTCCTCGAAGGAAGATCTTTTCCATATTCATCGTTTTCTGCGCCCCGATCGCCTCAGCGCACAGGATTTTATGAGATCTGTTGAGCTGTGAATTAACAGGAGGTACCATATGCCGACATTATTTTTAAGCCCGTCAACACAGGAATATAACCCGTATATTGACGGCGGCAATGAAGAGTATTATATGAATCTTATCGCCGACGCAATGGAGCCCTATCTTACCGCTTCGGGAATAGAGTATGTACGCAATGATCCGTCAAAAACAGTCGGCGGTTCGGTGCGTCAATCCAATGAGGGAAATTACGATCTGCATTTAGCTATTCATTCAAATGCCTCTCCCGAAGGCAGCAGCGGAAAAAACAGGGGAGTGCAGGTATATTATTATGCTAATTCTGCAAGAAGTGAAAGGGCGGCGGAAATATTCGCACGAAATTACAAAAGCATATATCCTCTGCCGTCACTTGTGAAAACTGTTCCTACTACAGCGCTTTATGAGCTTGTCAGAACAAAGGCGCCTGCTGTTCTGATAGAAACTGCCTATCATGACAATACGGAGGACGCTATGTGGATAAGGGAAAATATTGGCGCAATTGCTGAAAACCTTTCAATGTCGTCAGCGGAATATTTAGGAGTTCAGTTCCGCAGACCTCAGCCGGAGCGCACAGGGATAGTTATTACCAATAATGACCCGCTGAATCTCCGCAGGGAACCGTCAGCATCTTCCGCAGTTCTTGCCAGGATACCAAAAGGCGCAGAAATACCCATAGCCGGCAGTGACGGAGACTGGTATCTTACAAGGTACAGGGGCATAAGAGGCTATGTATTTTCGGATTATGTAAGAATAAGATAAACGATTTAAAAAATGCTTGCAATTTGCTGAATAGTATGTTATAATTCATATGTTACTCAAGGTATAGCTGAAAGAGGTGACTAAAATGAAAGAAGGTATTCATCCTAAGTACCAGCAGACAACTATAAAATGCGCCTGCGGTAATGTTATCGAGACAGGTTCAACAAAAAGTGATATCCGTGTTGAAATTTGCTCCAAGTGCCATCCGTTCTTCACCGGAAGACAGAAGCTCGTTGATACCGGCGGACGTGCTGACAGATTCAATAAGCGTTACGGCATTACACAGAAATAATTTTAACAATGCACTTACGGCGGCACATTTCTTATGTGCCGTCTTTTTCTGCCCGAAAGGAAAATACATATGGAAAAATCATATAAAACGATAGAAAAACAGGCAAGTGATGAATTTACGGAACAGCGTTCTCGTTTTATCGGATATGCAAAGCCCGTTACAACGGAAGCGCAGGCGCTGGCATTTATTGAAGAAAAGAAAAAACAGCATTGGGACGCAAAGCATAATGTATATGCCTATGTACTGCGTGAGGGCGGCATACAGAGATACAGCGATGACGGTGAACCGCATGGCACAGCGGGTGTTCCGACGCTTGATGTTCTTATAAAATCGGGACTAACTGACGTTGTTGTGGTAGTCACAAGGTATTTCGGAGGTATACTGCTTGGCGCAGGCGGTCTTGTAAGAGCCTATACAAGGGGCGCAAAGATAGCTGTTGAAGCCGGCGGGATAATTACAATGAAAAGCTGTAATATATGCGAGCTGATATGCAGTTACAATCAGTACGGAAAGCTTTCGGGGCTTATTCCTTCCTGCGGCGGAACAGCTGATGATACGCAATTCGGAGAAAATGTCAGCATATGCTTTCATATAGCGCCGGAGGATATGGGCAATTTTTCAAAACAGCTTGCCGATGCGACGGGCGGCACAGTTGAAGCCGAGGTCATAGGAGAGGATTATTTCGGCATAAAAAACTGAAGTCGGGAGAATTTAAAGGTATTAAACAATTTTTTGCGTATAATATTAATGTAGGGATAAATCCGTAAGTCTGCATGATAAGGGGCTTGCCGTGATCCTGTATTATTTACAGCAAAAGCCGGTGGAAATTGTGAATATCAGAGAGATAACCGAAAAAAACGAAAGACTGTATTTTTCTTCATATGCCTGCTTCTCCGATTCAACAAAAGGAAGGGGCAGACCGGAAGAAAAATGTACGGTAAGGACGGAATTTCAGCGTGACCGTGACAGGATAATACATTGTAAATCCTTTCGCCGTCTCAAGCATAAGACGCAGGTCTTTCTTTCACCGGAGGGGGATCATTACCGCACAAGGCTTACACATACGCTTGAAGTCTCTCAGATAGCCCGTACCATTGCAAGAGCTTTAAGACTTAATGAGGATCTGACAGAGGCGGTCGCACTGGGACATGATCTTGGTCATACGCCGTTCGGTCATGCGGGCGAGAGGGCGCTCAACAGTCTGGTTCCGGGAGGTTTCAGGCATTATGAGCAAAGCCTGCGTGTTGTTGACAAGCTTGAAAAGGACGGCAGAGGTCTTAATCTTACATATGAAACAAGAAACGGAATATTATGCCATACCAAAGGGAAACAAGCGGATACTATGGAAGGCAGGATAGTCCGCATTGCCGACAGGATCGCTTATATTAATCATGATATTGATGATGCAGTGAGGGCGGGAGTGATATCCGAGGCGGAGCTTCCTACAGAGGTGGGACAGCTTCTCGGACACGGAACGTCCGAAAGGATAAATACACTTGT
>DEHG01000043.1 GCA_002351795.1 Ruminococcaceae bacterium UBA2806
ACTACTTTATAATACAAGGAGATAATTCTTATGGCATCTATTTATAACAGCATAACCGAGCTTATCGGCAAAACACCCTTACTCAGGGCAAATAATTTCATTAAGGCGGAAGAAGCAGGGGCAGATATCCTTGTCAAGCTTGAATATTTCAATCCGGCAGGATCCGTCAAGGACAGGATCGCAAAAAATATGATCGAGGATGCGGAAATAAAGGGTATTCTTAAACCCGGCGCAACTATTATCGAGCCTACCAGCGGCAATACAGGTATAGGACTTGCAAGTGCCGCCGCAGCAAAGGGATATCATGCAATACTGACAATGCCGGAAACCATGAGTATTGAAAGAAGAAACCTTTTGAAAGCATACGGCGCAGAGATCGTGCTGACAGAGGGCGCAAAGGGTATGAAGGGCGCTATAGAAAAAGCAAATGAGCTGAAAAATGAGATCGACGGCGCAGTTATACTCGGTCAGTTTATCAATCCGGCAAATCCGCAGGTACATTATGATACTACAGGTCCTGAGATCTGGAATGATACAGACGGAAAGGTCGATATTTTCATTGCAGGCGTAGGAACAGGCGGTACTCTTTCAGGTACAGGAAAATTCCTGAAGGAAAACAATCCCGATGTAAAGGTAGTCGCTGTAGAGCCAAAAACCTCTCCGGTTTTATCCGAAGGCAAGGCAGGTCCTCATAAGATACAGGGTATCGGCGCAGGCTTTGTGCCGGATACATTGGATACTTCTGTATATGACGAGGTATTCCCTGTTGCAAACGAAGCTGCTTTTGAAGCTTCAAAGCTATTTGCCCGTACAGAAGGAGTGCTTGTTGGAATTTCAAGCGGCGCTGCACTTTATGCGGCAGTTGAGCTGTCAAAGCGTCCGGAAAATGCAGGAAAAAATATTGTTGTTATCCTGCCTGATACAGGCGAGAGATACCTTTCTACAGATCTGTACAATTAAGGAAAGACTGAACGCTCCGTAAACAGTCATCTCAGGTGTGGGACAAAGCTACGAATGATCCCCTTTATGATATATAATTTTTTAAGAAAACACCGGCACTTTTCAAAAGAGTGATGCGGTGTTTTCTTTATTATTCTCTGTGAATATGGATCCGTTCAATAAGCCTGCAAAAAAATACTGAACTTCCGTATCTGTAGCAATCAGATAAAGATATAATTAGATATTTCTAACTTTTCTGTTGACAAATCAGATTAGATATGTTAAACTATATCAGGATCAATTAGATCAAACTAACTTATACCGATGCAAGGCTGTCGGTATTTTCTTGATAAACAGGTTAGTTGTATCTAATTTATATTGAAAGGAGAGATCAGCTATGATGCCTTTAACTCTTACAGATACAGGCGAGGAAAGGGTCATAAAGAAAATAGGCGGTTCTCCGGAGGTCAGGAAGCATCTTGAGACTCTGGGCTTTGTAAGCGGCTGTTCTGTCAGTATCGTCAATACCTTCGGCGGTAATATTATCGTCAATATCAAGGATACAAGGGTTGCCGTAAGCAAGGAAATGGCACAGAAAATCATGGTATAGGATCGGGAGGATCAATATGAAAACACTCAGACAGGCACAGGTCGGACAGACCGTAAAGGTTGTAAAGCTCCACGGTGAAGGCGCACTCAGACGCAGAATGATGGATATGGGTATTACTAAGGGCACGGAAATATACATCCGCAAAATAGCTCCCCTCGGTGATCCCGTTGAAGTCAATATCAGGGGATATGAGCTGACACTTCGTAAAGAGGACGCAGATATCGTAGAAGTGGAATAACAGAAACAGGAGGAAAAACAAATGGGAATAAGGATAGCTCTTGCCGGCAACCCGAACTGCGGCAAGACAACGCTTTTTAATCTGCTGACGGGTACTCATCAGTATGTCGGCAACTGGCCGGGCGTAACAGTGGAAAAAAAGGAAGGTAAGCTTAAAAAGAATACGGAAATAACCGTAACCGACCTTCCCGGTATCTATTCGCTTTCGCCGTATACTCCCGAAGAGGTAGTTGCAAGAAATTATCTGACGGAGGAAAAACCTGAGGTAATTCTGAATATTATTGACGGTTCACATCTTGAAAGAAATCTTTATCTGACAACTCAGCTTCTGGAGCTTGGCATACCGGTCGTTGCAGCCGTTAATATGATGGATGTCGTGCGCAAAACCGGAGATAAGATCAAAACTGAAGAACTTTCAAAGTCTCTGGGCTGTCCTATCGTAGAGATATCTGCTCTGAAAAATGAAGGTATCGACAAGGCGATAGAAGAGTGTCTGAAAGCCGCCGAGGGCGCAAAGCCTGTTCCGCAGCATACATTTTCGGGACCTGTAGAACACGCAATAGCCCATATCGAGGAAGCAGTTCTGCATGAAAGACCTGAACAGCAGCAGAGATGGTATGCAATAAAGCTTTTTGAACGTGATGAAAAGATCATTGAAAAGCTTGGTATCGGTGATGATAAGCTTAAACATATCGAGGAAGATATAAAGAAAGCCGAAAAGGAAATGGATGACGATGCAGAAAGCATTATCACCAATGAGCGTTATGAATACATTGGTACGCTTATGAAAAAGTGTTACCGCAAAAAAGACGAAAAAGCGCTTACCGTTTCCGATAAGATAGATAAGGTCGTTACAAACAGAATTCTTGCTTTGCCGATATTTGTCGTTGTAATGTTCCTTGTTTATTCGATCGTAATGATGCCTGTTCCTATGCCATGGGGTAATTCACTGGGAACAACTCTTACCGACTGGGCAAATGACGGTGTATTCGGTGACGACGGATGGTACCTGTTAGGTATCGGTCAGGACGATTACGACAGCGCAATGGACGAATATGCCGCAAAGAATATATGGACGGACGATTTCAAAAAAGAAATCAAGACAGCTGCTGATGCAGGTGTAACAGGTGCGGCAGATATCTATGATGCAATAGAAAGCGGCAGCTTCGGAGATTTTGATGAGGCATACGGTTCGTACTCTGCGTCCGTGGAGGAATACTATACAGAAAATGGAACTGAATACACCTTCACGGAAATTTACGATAAGGCTACAGGTGATGAAGCTGAGGGACTTCCCGATAAAGCTTCCTACGGCATATTTATAAAAAGCGTAAAAGCCCTTTTAGAGCCTGCTTTTGAAAATGCTCCTTCATGGCTGCACGGATTGGTATTCGACGGCATTATCGGCGGTGTGGGCGCAGTACTTGGCTTTGTTCCGCAGATGCTTTTACTGTTCCTCTTCCTTGCATTCCTTGAAGGCTGCGGCTATATGGCAAGAATCGCCTTTGTTCTGGACAGAGTGTTCAGACGCTTCGGTCTTTCGGGTAAATCATTTATCCCTATGCTTGTCGGCTCAGGCTGCGGCGTACCGGGTATCATGGCTTCAAGAACTATTGAAAGTCAGCGTGACCGCCGCATGACCATTATGACAACTACGTTTATTCCCTGCGGCGCAAAAATGCCGATAATCGCTCTCCTTACCGCTGCATTGTTCGGCGGCGCATGGTGGGTAGCACCCAGCGCATATTTCCTTGGTGTTGCGGCTATCATCGTTTCAGGTATAATGCTTAAAAAGACAAAAATGTTTGCCGGTGATCCTGCGCCCTTTGTTATGGAGCTTCCCGCATATCATATGCCCACATTCGGCAGCATACTGCGTTCAATGTGGGAGCGTGGCTGGTCCTTCATCAAGAAGGCAGGAACGATCATCCTTATTTCATCAGTACTTATCTGGCTCGGAAATACGCTCGGCTGGAATGACGGAGTATTCGGATATTACGAGGAATTCGGTGAAAACGGAACCAGCATACTCAATGCTATCGGAAACGCCATTTGCTGGATATTTGCACCGCTCGGCTTCGGTGAGGCAACAGCAACAGTCGCTACTATCATGGGACTTGTGGCTAAGGAAGAAGTTGTCGGTGTATTCGGTGTTCTTGATTTCAAGGGACTTGCTCCTCTTGCAGGATATGCTTTCCTTGCATTCAACCTGCTTTGTGCGCCCTGCTTTGCTGCTATCGGTGCGATCAAGAGAGAAATGAACAGCGCAAAATG
>DEHG01000014.1:0-429 GCA_002351795.1 Ruminococcaceae bacterium UBA2806
ATGCTGCTGTAACTGCTGCTCAGGCAGCTGCTGGGGAAGCACAGGATGATTATAATGAAGCTGTTACAGCTGCAGGTGAAACAGGTACTTCCGGTAATCTGACTGCTGCTAAGAACAACCTTGCTGCAGCTACTCAGAAACTTGCTGAAGCTGAAAAGGCTTATAATGATGCTATGAACAGCGCTGATAAAGGCGTACTCAAGATCAACATCAATCTTGCTGATGTAGTAACAACAGCCGGTACTGCTGATAAATGGCAGCTCCTGCCCAATCCTGTTAATGGCGGTATCGCATACTTCTATTACACAAGCATTCTCGGCGCAGGTGAGACATCTGCTCAGCTTATCGACAGTGTTGAACTTGACAGTTCCGTAACAGACGATATGTTCAAGAGATTTGACTTCGACCTCAATGTTGCACTCAAATCTG
>DEHG01000014.1:518-1238 GCA_002351795.1 Ruminococcaceae bacterium UBA2806
GACTCCGACTTCTGTTGATTCAGTTGTTAACTGGACATTGAAGTAATTTCAATAAGTTGATGTGGCGATCTATCCGCAACTAAACACCGCCCCCGCCAAACCCAAAAGGTGCGGCACAGGATAAAACCTAATACCTAAAAACAATGCCCCCGGCAGCCATACCGAAATAGTGTGGGTGCTGGGGGTTATTTTTTAAAAATGATTGACAAATGTATTAAAATGAAGTATAATATGAACAGGCTAAAGAAGTGGATGATGTTCCATGGGAACAGAAAAACGCCCCCATACTTGTTTGCACCAAGTATGGGGGCTGCCTTTTTATGTACCAGATAAGGCTGACATCTGAGGCTGGTTACCGGCTTATTTGTTGTTGTCCAACCATTTGCAGATACAGCAGCCAACTATACCTGCCATGACAGCAACGATAAAAGAAGTGAACGGATCCATGGTCACAACCCCCTTTCCGTACCAGTATAGGGGCGGTAACAAGTGTATTATACCATATTACGACAAAAAATGATAGTAAAAAATGAAAAATCTGACATAACCGAAAGGCTGTGCCGGGGGATATATTTTTGAAAACCAGTTGACAGATGTGATAAAAAGCAGTATAATATAAAAAGAAACAAGGCGGCCAGCCAACTACGGCAGTCCCCTAAATACTGGTTATCGAAGTAACCGCTGTTTAGCAGACAGAGCGGTTACTTCTTTTTATGGTCG
>DEHG01000014.1:1410-4823 GCA_002351795.1 Ruminococcaceae bacterium UBA2806
ATCCGCAGGCTGATCGCCTTGCATCTTTCATTCTACACGATTTTCATTATTGTGTCAATAATATTTCAAAGCGAGAATCAATAACTAAAACGCACCTGAAATTCAAACGGTTTTTATACTTTTTTTATCTCTTTTGTGACTGTATACCCACCGCATAACGTAACTTTTATCTCCGTCTTTCTCACAGCTTCGATTTTTGATATTATCTTTCCAAGCAGATCATCGTCAAATTCTTTGATGGGTTTAAGTTCTTTCAGCATCTTCCGCGCAGCATCCTCACATGGCTTATCATATTATTAACAGCAGAAATGACAGCCCTCTGCAAAGCGTCCTCATGATATGAAGATGAATTCGGGCATCGTTTCCCTTCCATTCTGTTTTTACATCTCCATACACCGATTTTACCTCCCTTTTCAAGCCATGTTGTACGCTTATAAAAGCCTCCGCAGTAAGGACAGATAAGCAAACGGCTCAAACAGTATTTTGTAACATATCTGCCTTTTTCTTTTGTTCCCTTTTTCGCATCACGCCTTCTCTTTTCAAGCTCCAGCCTGACGGTATCGTATGTCTTGCGGTCAATTATCGCATCATGACAATCCTGAATAAGATACATCGGCTTCTGTCCGTGATTTTTCTTTCTGTCGTGAGTTATGCAGTTTACGGTATAGGTCTTTTGCAGGATAGCGTCACCGACATATTTTTCATTCTGCAGTATCTGATAAACATGATTTCTCGTCCACTGCGTACTGCCGTTTCTGCGCTTTGCTCCCATTGTCATTAGCTCCTCAGCGATTTAAGCTCTCGGACATAATCAAGACAGTCAACAGTGTTCCGGGCAAAACGGCTTATGCTTTTACAGAGGATAAGGTCTATTTTTTTCTGCGGGCCATTTTTATCATTCTGTTGAACTGTGTGCGGTTTTTGGTTCGTGTACCGCTGATGCCCTCGTCAGCAAATATGCCGACAAGCTGCCAGTTTGGATTGCTGCCGATATAATCAGTGTAATAGCTTATCTGAGTTGAATATGAATTCTTCTGATTCTCCTCATCTGTCGATACACGGCAATAGGCGGCGACACGCAGCTTTTTTTCGGGCATATTGCCCTTATGGATCTCAGTTATTTTTAGCATATATTTACCTCCATTCTTACTGTTTTACATATTAAAGCATATCTCATGTAAAGTAAACGAATAAAATTGTTACATTTATGGCATAAAAAATGCCCACAAATAAGGTATTTTGCCTCATCTGTGAGCGTAAGTATTCATTACTTGTCGCTTATGCCTTTTTCAAAATGTATGGGTCGGAATATGCTTTCTTTTGGCTTCTGTGGGCTCAGAATCAATTTTAATTTTAAAGCTGATTTTTATTTGCTTAAAAATATGTCGCTGTATGAGCCGGGAGAGGCCGCTGTCGTGCCATGGGATATAAGCTTGACTTAATAGTCTGATTCAGGTGCTTGGCGGAGCTTATTATAGAAAACCGGATAAACGCAAAAAAGCGGCTGCCTGCCGGAGCTTTTCCGACAGACAGCCGCTGTTGTTTTGTTGGATTTTTAAGGCGTTCGTTCAAAGACAAGATCAAAGTTTGTACTGAATCTGCCATCATAGGTGGCTTTCAGGGTGTAAATTTTATCTTTGAATCCTGAATCAGCAGTAATAGTAAAGCTGCTTTCAGTTGTGGTAAATTTCGTCGTAAATGTTGTGTCGCTGCCTTCATAAGTAAAACTGAGCTTTGCCTTTTCTGCTGTATCTGTTATTTCTCTTTCAGTGCCGTCAACATAGATGAAATACAGCTTTAAATCTGCATTGCTCTGATCAATTGTAACAGCAGCATCTGTGTCAACATTCGTAATGTCCTTTACACGGATACCCTTTACAGTAGTATTCTGATTGCTGTTATCAAGTGTATAGAACTTGTTTACTGCGGTGTCTACATGGGTGAACTTGTCATAGTAAGCGACCTGATCGTAATAATGGACATCAATTGTATTACCTGCTGCAAGACCTGTAATGATAACTTTCTTTCTGTTATCATGTTCCGCATCATCAGTAGTTTCGGTCTGTGTAATAGTATCCCCACTGACATATTGATTGGTTGACGCACTCGTGACAAACTCATATCTCGATACAGGCACTCTTGTTATCTCATAGCTGCCCGGTTCGACCCTTATGCGTCCCTGACTGTCAATGTGGTACATACCATGATATTCCAACTCATCGGTTGATTCCTGTAGCCATGTGTTATAGGAGGATAAAGAACTTACAACCTTTCCGGTATTGTTATCATCATTGACCGTCAAAGCAACAATATGTGTTCTTTGTGCTGTCAAACTTGTTCCGCTTGCATCTTTTGTCTGCGTGATCTTGAAAATGAATGTCGGGTCGCACCAGGCATCGATCTTTTCATTGATATGCTCATAAAGCATCAGATACGCCGGATTCATCTCATCTGTAAATACAATTTTGTTGGTAAAAGTGGCTGTTGTATTATTCGTAATTGTTCCGGAAGTTGAAGTGCTTCCAGACAAAGCCCAATTATCGGGCAGCGGATTATCATTTTCTGTAACGGTGTAAGAAGTGCCGTAGGGAATACCGCTGATTACTACACTTTTACTTGTTTCGGAATCTGAAAAGCCGCTTACAACTGCAGTAAAACTTGCGGGATTTGTTACAGATGAACCATTATTCTTAATTGTTAACACCGAAAACCTTTTTAAGCTGCAATCTGAAATTAAATTCGGTATTGTTTTCAGAAGTAACACTGTCATCTGAACCTGGCTTTTTGATCTTTTTCTGAATCGTGATCGCACCGACTCTGACTTTGTTTTCAAGCCAGTAATTTCAGTTCTAAAAAGATGATCATCTATTTTATCCATTAAAACAGTTTTTTGTGCCGGACTTCCTGTTGTGTTATTTAAGTATACACCAATACCAACCTCATCGTTTTCCCAATTTGTAAAATAAGATGTATCTAAAAGAATATACCTTGTGTCAAGAACTGGAGCAGCATGTATTCGTATTGTTTTTAACAGTATATTGGAAAACATCATCTTCGGCGGCTTTCTTGGTAAGTGCAACTAAGCCATCGTTAACTGCTGAAAAATCTGTTTCCTCCTGTATTTTCATTTTTTCAACATTTGCCTCAACAGCATAATTAAAGCGAATCAAAAGGTTTGAATCAAACATACCTCTTTCCATGTAGAAAACGGTAAGTGTATGTATCGTGTCAGGATTATATTTCATTTTGCTATTTTCTTCTGACGCACCTGTAATTTTCGTTATAAATGTAGATTGGTCTACTGTTTGTACCCAGTTATCCTGAGTTGCAAACAAATCATTATTTGTTCCGCTTGTGTCACCATTATGTGAAGTGCCTGATTTTAATGCTGAATAGGCTGTTGCTGTGCCGTC
>DEHG01000014.1:4899-5673 GCA_002351795.1 Ruminococcaceae bacterium UBA2806
TTGAATTTCATGTCAAACCTTGCACCGAAACCCAGATTGTTGGTAGAACCGTCATTGTTCGACTGGTCAAACGGGAAAAATCCTATATTTGAACCCCCCTGAGCCTTAATGATATTCTGACTTTCTTCAAGCTGTTGTGTTTCACTGTTAAAGTAGAGATTGTTTTCTTTTGAACTGAACTGATAAAACCTTGCTTTATCGGTACTATCCGGAAGACTTACATTTTTTACTGTACTTGCATTTGTCAGAACTTCATAGAAAGGAAAGAATATATCTTTATGGTCCGCAGTTTCTTCGTATACATTCATAAGATCATTACCGTTATACTTATGAGTATCTTTCCAGTCGCTGCTGAAATATGGAAGTTCTATACCACCTTGAGTCAATTTATCGTTGCTCAAAGTTTCGTCTACTACCTTTTGTGTGGATGAGTTCTGTACAGACGCATCCGCATGAATAAGATCGTTGCCACTATAGGATTTCTGACCAAGGTTCAGCTGCCAATAATAATTCTTATAGTTTGGTGTTGTTTTAGCAGTATATGCCGTTTCCTGAGGTTGATCTGCATTTTGGAGGAAAAAACACCCGAAGTATAATGGATAATTGTATCTGCAATTATTAATTGCTTCCGGAGCAAAACCGGCTACTTCTCCACAACCAGAATCCCATAAAGCATGTCCGCTAACATCAAGGTCAGAGGAAATAAAAAGATATGTTTTATTAGCAGAAAATGTTCTGAATCGTGTAAAATATTACTTGCAAGGCGATCAGCCT